>PKDP01000135.1 GCA_002862585.1 Flavobacteriales bacterium
CTATGCTTATGTTGGCTCATTTTATGCTTATTCTATTTGGGTTGGCTTAGGTGTTCTAGCAGTCATTGATTTTCTTTCCAAAAAGCTATCCTCACTAAATAGCTCTGTTGTGGCTACAGCCTTATGTTTGCTATTAGTGCCTACTCTTATGGCTAAAGAAAACTGGGATGACCATGACCGTTCAGACCGTTATACTGCAAGAGATGTTGCTGCTAATTATTTAAATTCTTGTGCTCCTAATGCTATAATCTTCACTAATGGGGATAATGACACCTTCCCGCTTTGGTATGCTCAAGAGGTAGAAGGTATTAGAACAGATATTAGAGTGGTAAACTTAAGTCTATTTAATACAGACTGGTATATAGACCAAATGAAACGTGCTGCCTATGATGCAGCCCCTATTCCTAGTTCAATGGAGTGGGATAAGTATAAGCAAGGCACTAGAGATTATGTCATAATTAGAGATAACGGCAAAGGTTATGTCGATGTAAAAGATGTTGTAAACTTTATTGCAAGTGACAACGATAAAACAAAAGGCTTGACGCGAAATGGGCAGAAAGCCGATTACTGCCCTACTAATAAATTGAAAATCCCGATCAACAAATCAGATATTATTCGAAAAGGAATCGTCGCGGCTGAAGATTCTAACAGAATAGTAAATGAGATTAAATGGGAACTCAAAGGAAATAGCATCAACAAAAATGAAATGATGGTGCTTGATATTCTCGCTAATTTCAACTGGGATAGACCTATATACTTTGCTATTACCGTTGGCTCAGGTAATTTCATGGGCTTAGAGAAGTACTTCCAATTGGAAGGCTTAGCTTACAGATTTGTTCCATATTTGGCTAAATCTGCTGATGGACAAACTGGTGAGGTGGCTTCAGATATCATGTATGATAACCTAATCAATAAATTCAATTGGGGGAACATGCAAGATCCTAATGTTTATTTGGATGAGACCAATATGAGAATGACAATGAACTTCAGAAATAACTTTGTTAGACTGGCTGAAGCGTTAATCCGTGAAGGAGACTTCGAAAGAGCCGAAAATGTTATTGACAGATGTTTAGAGGTCATGCCTAATGAGGCTATTCCATTCAATTATTTTAACCTACCAATGGCAGAGGTATATTATAAAATTGGCAAAGTAGAAAAAGCCAAAGAAATTGTTTCCATACTTTCAGATTCATACTTTAATGAGTTAGAGTACTATAATACAATTGATGATAAAATCCTGAGCAAATTACAAAGAGAATATCAGCTTGCTAACCAGATAGTTTCTAACTTGTATAGCATCACTACTAAATACAAAGACAACGAATCGCAAGAGAAAATTGTTGAGCTATACAATCAATATCAATAGAATTGAATTTTATTGCTAAAAATGTTATTGAATCAAGTTGATGAGGAGAATTCTTCAAATGTTGTTCCCTACATTAATTTGGAATTTACCTTCCAAAGAAAAGGTTATTTATATTACCTTCGATGATGGCCCTCACCCAGAACTTACGCCTTTCATACTGCAAGAACTAGATAAGTATAATGCAAAGGCTACTTTTTTTCTTCTCGGCAAAGAGGTAGATTCACACCCATCATTATACAAGGATATTTTAAAGGGAAATCATTCGGTGGGAAATCATACCTATTCGCATCTAAACGGATGGGCGACTAAAAATAGCGAGTACTTTTCAGATATTGAAAAATGCAACAGCATTATGAACAGCAAGCTGTTTAGACCTCCATTTGGAAGAATTAAACCTTCACAAATACGACACTTAAAAATAGCCTTCAAAATTGTTATGTGGGACGCATTAAGCTGGGATTTTCACAAAACTACCTCAGCTGAAAAGTGTTTTAATATCGTCATGAAGAAAACAAAAAATGGCTCTATCATTGTGTTTCACGAAAATGATAAAGCCATTAAAAATGTAAAGTATTGCTTGCCTAAAATGTTAGAGCATTTTACTAGAGAAGGTTATGAGTTTAAAGCTATTGCTGGTTGACAGAAGCATTAACTTCCATCCATCCTCCTCCATTTTCTACCTCAACTATTCCATTATCTTTTAAGAACTCCAGAACCTTTTGGGAACGAACACCAGACTTACAGAATACAATCATCGGTTCTAATTCTCGAATCTCATCCAATCGCTGAGGAACCTCATTCATTGGTATATTTATAGAGCCCTTAACATTACCAGAGTTAAACTCAAGCAGTGTTCTCACATCAATCAAGGCAATTTTTTTATCCATCTGTAATTATATTTCACGAGAACAAGAACTGCCGTATGAAACGGCTAGTAATTTCTCTTTTGATAATTTAGCATATCCCCCATCAGTATTTATTAAAGAATTGAACCCGTTAGCCGCTAATAATGAGCAGGCAATCATCGAACGATAGCCTCCAGCACAATAGACTACTAATGGTTCTTCTTTATTCAATGAAGACATTTTTTGTGGCAACTCTTGAAGTCTAATATGAATAGAGCCAGGAACAAAACCATTTTGTAATTCACCAGGCTTCCTAACATCCAATATAGTCGACTTATCTTCATCTATTAATTGAGTAACATCAGCTGCGCTTTTATTTTCAATCTTACATAAAGTATCTTCAGCTGCATCTACTCCACCATCTAGAAAGCCTTGAACCTTCTCATATCCAACTCTAGCTAAACGTGTTACAGCTTCTTTCTCTGAGTCTTTATCGGTTATCAAAATCAAAGTAGACTCTGGATCAATTAAAGCTCCTACCCAAGGGGCATACTGTCCTTTTAAGCCAATATTAATAGAGCCTTTGATAAATCCCTTTGCAAAGTCTGAAGGTTGCCTTGTATCCAAAAGACACACTCCTTTAGTCTGAGCTCCAATAACCTCTGAATAGGACATAGGGTTTAGGTTTCGCTCAATAACATCATCGATATCTTCATAACCGTTTTTGTTCATCATAACATCTGTAAAAAAGTAAGACGGAGGGGCTAAAAGACCGTCGGTAACTTCTTCAATAAATTGCTCCCTACTAATATTTTGGAGGGCGTAATTGGTTTGTTTTTGTTCGCCTATAGTTGATGAAGTTTCTGCACCAATATTTTTTCCACAAGCAGAACCTGCGCCATGAGCTGGAAAAACAAGAACATCATCTTCTAAAGGTAATAATTTTGTGTATAGAGAGTCGTATAAATTACCTGCTAAATCCTCTTTGGTAATTTCACCTGACTTAACCGCTAAATCTGGCCTACCAACGTCTCCCACAAATAAAGTGTCCCCTGTAAAGACACTATGATTTTTACCGTTTTCATCTTTTAATAAATAACACGATGATTCCATAGTATGTCCGGGTGTGTGCAACAAGGTAAAGCTAACCTCGCCTAATGGAAATACTTCACCATTTTCAGCTTGGTGAAAATCAAACTTAGCGTCTGCATTTGGTCCATAAATAATTTTTGCTCCTGTTCTTCTAGCTAAATCTATATGACCAGAAACAAAATCAGCGTGAAAATGTGTTTCAAAAATATATTTAATCGTTCCTCCTGATTTTCGAGCCATATCAATGTAAACATCAATATCTCTTAGTGGATCAATAATAGCAATTTCACCTTCAGACTCTATATAATAAGCTGCTTCTGAAAGGCATTTAGTGTACAATTGTTCTAGTTTCATAACTCTTTATTTTTAATTAATAGGAAGTTGATTAACTACAATTTCTTTTATAAGAATTACAATAGCCATAAGTAGCACAAAAATACCAAATGATTTTTTTAATACCTTACTATTTAAGTGTTTTGATACAAATATTCCAATATAAATACCGATAATAGATAAGAACGTAAATAAAAGCATTAAGTTCCAGTCTATAGGGCTTGATAGTTCACCTAGAAAACCAAATAAGGATTTTATTGAGATAATCAATAAAGACGTACCTACGGCTTCTTTCATTTTTATATTAGTTAATAGAAGAAGAGCTGGAACTATCAGAAACCCTCCACCTGCACCAACCAATCCAGTTATAATCCCCACGATAAAGCCATCAAGGATTATCATTATATAATTATTACTTACTTGGGAGGTTTTAGGTTTCCAGGAAAATATCATTGATAATGACGCCAGTAACATTATTACCGCAAATAAGATTAATATGAATGTATCTTTAGTTAATGCAAAGAGTTCAGAAAAATGTATTACATCGGGCAGTGCAGTCAATATCCATTTACGACTTGCAAACACTCCAACGAAGGATGGTATTGCAAATAAGAGTCCTATCTTAATATTGATTTGTTTCTTTGAAATGTATCTCTGAGTACCGAACAAAGCCGCTACACCAACAACAAACAAGGAATAAGCTGTTGCGCTAATTGGGTTTACTCCCATTATATAGACTAATATGGGTACAGTTAGAATAGAACCACCCCCTCCAAGCAATCCAAGAAATACACCGACTATTAAAGCCATAAAATAACCTAGTAAAATCATGATTTAAAGACTATGAGAAAGTGTTTATTTACGACCATTTAGTGAAGGTAACTAACATTTCAATGTTAAAAAAAATAAATCTGTAAAAAGTTAGAACTCAGCAATATACATAGATTTGTGCTGTCGAAACATTTGTTTTTGGTTAGCTTTATTGTTAGACAATCCAAAAGTCCTTTATTAATTTAGGGGACTTTTTCTATTTAGGCTGATTAAATCTAAATCCTAATTTAAATTCATTCGTACCCGAAGAAACTGTTGAAATGTCAGAGATAACAAAGTCATGTGCATAAGCTAGGTAGAACTTTTCATTTAAATCCACACCTATATATAAGGCTACTGCATCATTCAACCTGTAAGAAAGAGCTGTCCAAAGCATATCTTTATAAATCACTTTAGACATAATTTCTAAAGATAATGGTGCAGGAGGGGCAAGCATAAACAATACTGAAGGCTCTAGCGTAAAAGTACTATTCAACTCTTTAATATATCCACCACCAATATAAATATGATTTGTCAGTCCATCAGAAACTAAACTATTATCTGAATAGTCACTATCTATATCGAATGTAGATGTTAAAAGCTGTGGTAAAGATAAACTAGCGTAGAAATCGTCTGCATAAAGGTATGCTCCAAAGGCGGCCGTAGGCACTACTGAAGATAAGATAGAGTTATTAAATACAGGATCGCCATCATCATAAGGGTTAACAATGGTATGGTCTAGCTTGTATTGTAAAAAGCCTGCTGACAAACCCAATGAAAGGCTCATGTCATCTTTTAATCTAAGATGGTAGGCATAGCTTACATTTATTCCTCTTCTGCTATCAGCTCCTGCTACGTCTTTGAAAGCGGAAGCACCAACTGCCATTTTTTCGTTACGTAACAGACTATAACCGTTGATTACGTCTGTTTGTGGAGCTTCTCTAACCCCAGCCCATTGGTTACGAATAACTGCATTAAACTGAGTAGTTCCGTCAACACCAGCATAGGCAGGGTTGTATAGAAAAGGGCTTAATTGATAGCTGCTAAATTGAGGTAATTGTTGAGCAAATGCTACATTACCAATTATCAATAAAACGAAATATAATATGAATTTTTTCATTTTTATTACCTTACAATGGTTACAGGACCAGTTAATG
>PKDP01000134.1 GCA_002862585.1 Flavobacteriales bacterium
ATTTATATCCAATAGCAAAGCGTGTTCCTCTGGATGGGCCGAGGCAGAAGATGTAAGTTGGAGTCCAGACAGCAAGTACATTGCTTATTCTCAGGAAGACTTAGACTTTGATAGTGAAATTTTCATTCAATCTGTAGAGAATTTAAACCATAAGTTTAACGTTTCTATGCACCCAAGAAGTGATAGAGCTCCAGTTTGGAGTCCGGATGGTAAAAAATTAGCATTTTCATCTAATAGAAGCGGAAACAGAGGCGGGATAGATTATGATATTTGGATGGTTTGGCTACAAAAGGAGGATTGGGAACGATCTAAAACAGATAGAGAAAATGGAGACTATTATGCAGGAAAAGAAGCTGATACGGACAAGAAAGAAAAAGAGGAAGAAAAGCAGATAAAGGTTACTATCGATACAGAGAAAATTTTTGATAGACTTTCTAGAATTACAAGATTACCAGACGATGAGTTTGGTGGTATGTTTGGCCCCGAGAGCAAACATGTGTATTATTCTGCAACAGATCCATCAACTAATAAACGAAGTTTTTTTAAAGTCAAATTAGACGGCTCTAGCCCTAAAGTCATTAAAGAAACCTCCAAAGTTGGAAGGGTTGCAGATATTGATGGTACATTTTATTTTACTTCAGGAGGTAAATTAAAACAATTGAACCCTAAGGGCGATAAAATTACCTCTTTGGCTCACATAGTAAAATATAATGAAGATTTTGCTGCCATGAATCAACAAATTTACCAAGAAGGTACTCGTGTGCTAACAATGGGTTTCTATGACCCTAATTTTCATGGCTACAATTGGGAGTCTTTGATTAAAAAATACAAACCATTAGCGTTAAAGGCGAGCACAGAGCAAGATTATAGTTTTGTGTATAATTTGTTACTAGGTCAACTAAATGCGAGTCATATGGGGTATAGAGCAAAAACTTCTGAACGTAAAAATAGTGACAATATTGGTTTGTTAGGGCTTGAGGTGAAGAATATTACAAATGGAGTTCAAGTTGAATATGTACTTGAAAATTCAGTAGCAAATAAATCAAAAGTAAATTTAAAAGTCGGAGATATTATCACTATGGTGAATCGAAAACCTATAGATAGGAATACTAATTTTTATAGTTTATTAAAAAATTCCAAAGGCGAAGAGGTGTTATTAACCAAAAGTGATGGAAAAGATATTGTTGTTAGAACTTCTAGCTCCCTAAGAATGCTACAATATGAGGCATGGGTAGCATCTAGAAGTGAATTGGTGAAAAAATATTCAAAAGGACAGCTAGGGTATATTCATATTAGAGGAATGAACGCTCCAAGTTTTGAGAGTTTTGAACGCGAGTTGAAAGCTAGTGGATACGGTAAAAAAGGTATCGTAATTGATGTTCGATACAACGGTGGAGGATGGACAACAGATCGTTTAATGGCTGTTTTGAATGTAGACCAACATGCGTATACAATACCAAGAGGGGCAGCTGATGACTTACAGAAAGAGAATAAAAATTTTCAAGGTAATTACCCTTTCAACGAGCGAGCAATTTTATCAGTTAATACAAAACCCACAGTGGCTTTGTGTAACGAGAATAGTTACTCTAATGCAGAAATATTTTCGCATGCCTACAAAAATTTAGGAATAGGTAAATTAGTAGGTCAGCCAACCTTTGGGGCAGTTATCTCAACTGGAGGTTATAGTTTGTCAAAAGGATATGTACGCATGCCATTTCGTGCTTGGTATGTCAAAAAATCTGGACTAAATATGGAAAATGATGCTCCTGCAGTCCCCGACTATTTAATCAAAAACACACCAGGTTTGGGTGCAACAGGAGAAGACACTCAATTGCAAAAAGCAGTTGATGTTTTACTAGAGGAAATAAATTAAGCTTCTTTTACATTCCAAACTCCTGCAAGCTAGGAGTTAGATAAAAATAAAAAGGTACAAATTTCAAAAAATAAGAATTTGTCCTTTGTGTTGGATAATAGGGGAGTGAAATCATAAAATTTTTAAAATGTTTAATCAAAAAACTTCTTAAAAAACAAGTAGTAAGTTTTCACTTGAGGTTAAATATTTAGTTTTAATTTTTTATCAATTTGAAAACTGCTTTTTTATTTTCCGTATTAATAGACAAGAAATAGACACCTGGTGACTGCCTTATGGTTAATTCAAAATTTTGTGTTTGATCATAGTTTTTGTCCAAAATTTTTCTACCCAATATATCATGTAATGAAATTGAAACATTTTTGTAATTATTTTTTAAATCAATTGTGATATTTCCCTCTGTTGGGTTAGGATAAATATTTGGTTTTAGGGGGAAATTATTGCCAATTAAGCCTAAGGATTGTTCAGTTATAAATACTGTATAGTCTTCTGTTTCTCCATATAGTGTTTCATCACATGAGTCATTAGGTACATTTGCTGCCCAGTTGGTCTTTGCTCTTAATATGTGTTGCCCAGTTGCGGCAATTTCAGGAATTGAAATATTTATAGATTCCGTATATACTCCAGGGCTATTGACCCCTGGTTCTATTACATAGTCATTCACGATAATTTCGTCAACCGTGAAATCTAAATCGTTATTATAATCAATCCATGCTTTAATGTATTGGTTTCCGTATCCAGTTGTAATGGTCAACTCATATTCAGACCCTTGCTCAAGATCAGTAGATATTTCTGTAAAGTCAGCATAGCCTTCACATCCTGAGGGATTGTTAATATCAGCTAATTTGAATAATTGAATTCCATCACCAAAACTACAATCCATGGATGGGGTGCAGTATACATCTGATCTTACCGAATACATAAACTTATAAGTTTCTGTTGTTAGTCCATTTTCAGATTCTGCAAAAACTTTAAAAAATACTTTACTTCCTTCTGGAAAATTGGGAATTGATGTTTCTGAAACCCAGACGCCTTCCACTGTACTATTCATTTGAATGATATCAGTATTAATATCCGAAGCCCATTCAACATATACATTAACCAATGTTCCTTCATATTGAATTGTTGATGTAACGAACTGATCACTCCCTTCTTTAGGTTGATTATCAGTTGGTTGGTTTGAAATTCTAGTAGTTAAAATAGAAGGGTAGTTCTCTCTTCCAGAGAGAGAATATTCCCATAAACCTCTTCCCCATGTTGCAGCTCTTAATGTGTTAGACCCATATACTACCTCCAATTCCATAACAGTTGTATTGGGTAAATTTTCATTAAATAATTCCCAGCTGTTGTCTGATATGGATTTTTTATAAATCCCTATTTCAGCACCCAGATAAATTGTTGAATTTTCTTTATGATCAATTACCACGCTCCTAATTGGCATATTGCTTAGGTTGGTTGTAATGTTTTCCCAGGTTAGTCCTTGATCATTAGATAGGTATACTTTGTTGTTATTGTTTCCGTAGCTACTATAAGTTACTATAATTGTTTCATCATCATTGGGGTCAAAAGCTATATCTGTTATAAACTGATTAGGAAGTGATTGGGAGACTAAATTAAAAGTTAAGCCACCATCATTTGTTATTTTCAATTCATTATAATAGGAAACTGCAATTGTATTTGAGTTATTTTCTGCAATTGCAGCATTTTGAATTTTCTGACCAATTGAAAAGGGAGTACTTAGGGTTGTCCAATTGGCCCCAAAGTCATCACTTCTATATAATTTATCAGACATTGTAAAAATATTCATTTGGTTGTTGGGGTCGTACAAAAGTGGAGTCACCCAGTCTCCCTCAAAATTATCTGGATTAATACCTTGTTGACTATAACCTCCATCTTTTGTTCTTCTCTTATTTCCATATTGTAAACTTCCAATCATCCAGTCATCATTTAAAGGATGAATAATTCCTTCCATTCCGTCAGCTCCGTAAAATTCTATCCATGTGTTTTCATTTTTAATACTCGTCCCATTGTCTTGAGATCCCGCGATTGATCTGTAGTGATTAGATTGGCTTGCACCTAAGCAGTAATTTTCTCTTATCGATTGCCCTTCAAAAATTTCCCAAGTCACACCATTATCCTCGCTTTTACAAAGTAAACCATCTGTATTAACCCAAAAAACACCATCAATAGAAACTGCCCCTCTTATATCCGCATGAACATATGTTCCAGTTTGGTCATAGTCAAAATTTCCTTGTGCCCAAAAAGTTGTTTTTTCGAAGTTTGCTCCTCCATTATAGCTCATGTGCGTGTCAATATCTCCATATAAAATAACGTTAGAATTTAGATCACTTACAGCAAATGCCCCATAATTAGATATCTCATCTATATACGTTCCAGAAATTAAGTTGAAATTTACTCCTGAATCTGTTGATTTCCATATTCCATCGCTTGACCCAATAAAAATACAGTTTTCACAATCTTGTGATATAGAAATTTTAATTGCAGAATTATTATTAGTAATTGTACCAGAATTACCAAATGTTAATCCTGTATCATTAGATATTAAAATATTTGATGTTCCATAGCTCTTGGTGGCATAAACTATAGAACTGTTAGTTGGATGAAAATCTATTTGCCTATAATTACCTGTTGGTTGATCTACTTGGTTCCAAGAAATTAAATTATCAGAAGATCTATATAAGCCCTCTGATGTCCCAATAAAAATAAGATCTGGAATTGTTGGATGATATTTTATTAAAAAAATCTTGTTATTAGTTCCTAATCCTCCCCAATTTAAATTGTCTGGATTAAAATTAGTTATTGTCCAGGTATCTCCACCATCATTTGATTTATAGATACCATGAGTTGTTCCATTTTTAGAATTTCTAACATTAATCAAAATTTTATTAGGATTATTTGGATCTACGGCAATAGTATTAACTCCAGTTGCAATTAAATCATCAGTAGTATTAGTCCAGGTTTCACCCCCATTAGATGTCTTCCAAAACCCCCCACTTCTAGATCCTAAATAAATAATATTTGGATTATTATCAATGTAAAATGATTCTATTCTACCAAGACCAACAGAATAATGGCCAGTAACTTCTTCGATATAATATGGACCTAATTCTTCCCAGCCATTGTTAAATATTGTCCTGTTTGAAACTGAGTTACTTTCAATAATTTTTTTGTATTGATTTGCAACAAAGTAAGGGCTAATTGTATTTCTTTTGCCAGAGGGATAATATTTAGGCTCATTTTCGTAAAGCCATCTCTGATAGCTTTTCCAACCAGACCCCTTTTTTGTTTTGTCAATATTTTTAAAGTAGATTTCGGCTTCTTTAACAACATCATATAGGTTTATATCATAATCATTTGCTAATTCTCTCCATTTTTGAGAAAACGAAATATTTGCGAGTCCCAAAAAAAATAGCATTATGACGTATTTCATAAATATAATATTAAGAGTAGTTTTCCTATAGCTTAAACAAATATAATACTAGTAAGTTTAATCTTCTTAAGATCTTCAAAAAAGGCTTTATTAAAACATAAAATAATTCAACAATAATAAGTTATTTTCCAAGAATAATATTTGGAGAATAGGAGAGTGAAGTCACACTATTT
>PKDP01000002.1 GCA_002862585.1 Flavobacteriales bacterium
TGTACTCATTATTCTTAAAAAACTTAATCTCATCTGTAAATCCTTGATTAATATCCAAAGGTTCTATTAAAGCTGTTGATGAACGAGCCTCATAACCACTTTCTATGTTATGAACATACAAGTGATAGACTAAAGATTCATCAAGACTTTCGGTAGTGATATATTCTACTGAGTATTCGGTCGAGAAAATAGTATCAAAACCTGTACTAAATCGATCATCAGAAAGGTTATAATCTAAGGTTATAGTTTGTACAGTATCATCATTTGAGTTGATTCCGTACAGCATTACATCCAATTGACCTTCAGCATAATAAAAGGAGTCTGGCTCTTGAGCCATGGTATAAGCACTTTCTTGACCTAAAAATGCTTTATAAATAACAACTTTTTGGGTATCCACAGTTTGATCTAACAAACCATAAATAACTGCAGTTTCTTTCCAAGGTGCATTGACTTCAAAGTCGGTTTCACAGGCTGTTAAAGTGGCAATGACTAAAAAAAACAGCAAATAACTTTTTTTCATAAGGGCAAATTTATACTTTTAATTCCAATTAACACTTAGTACATTTGTGCTCAAACATAATATTTACCATGAAAAAATATATTAGCTTATTTTTAAGTTTGATCTTGTCTCTTATTGCTTATTCCCAAACTACCTCTTTATCTTCTTTTGAAGTCGATTTCTTTTCTGAAAGCTTTAACTCTAAAAGCGATTTAATTCCATCAATTGTCGATAAAGAAAACTATATCGTTATTGATGATGGGGATTTATATTTAAACAGGAACAATCCCAATACAGACTTCATCGCAATCCATAAAAAGGATGATTTACCTGAAGCCTATAGACTCAAAACTGCCATAAAGATTGGGCCATCCTTAAAAAGAAACTTCTTTTCTGGAATTATAATAAACATTTCAGAAGACAATTCTCAATGTATTGGTGTTGAAATAAACGGCAAAAAGGAATATAGGGTTCGTAAAATTATGTCAACATCCTCAAAATATCTTAGTGGAACAAAATCAAATAAAGGATGGGTGAAAAATAAATATGTTAAGGATAATTCAAAGTATAACTATATTGACATCGTTTACATCAATTCGACATATAATATTTTCATTAACAATAATTTTGCAGCTGCATATGATGTGCCCGAGTTAAAAACCGGACAATTTGGCTTTATTATTGGTCCGAATTCTCAGTCTAGAGTCGATTTTGTTTCTATACTCAAGAAAAGTAAAGATAAGTCTAATGAAAAATTAAAAAATATCGAAAGTAAGATTGATAAACTGAGTTCCAACTCTGATAAACTTGTCAATCTGGAAATGGAATATAAGTTAGAAAATGAGAACAATTCCTCAATTATTGCTGAGAAAACTAAAAAGATATCCGACTTAGAGCAAAAAAACAAAGACTTCATTCAAAATAGAGATAGTGTAATTAATGAGCAGTCGAAGAAAGTTTATGCTCTAGAAACTGAGAACAAACTCTTAACAGAAAATCAAAACAAGGAGATAACTGAAAAGGTAAAAACCATTACAGAACTAAAGAAAAAGAATTTACTACTCACTCAAGAAAATAAGAATATTAGAGAACTAGAAGCTCAAAATAATTCTTTGAAGAGTAAGCTCGACAACTATTCAGATTTACAAAAAGAAAACACCTCTTTAAATCAAAAATTAATCCAGTTAAAAACTGCAACTGAACAAAATAATACTCTTAAAAACGACTTAAAGAAAAGAACACAGGCTACTTTAAGCTCAAAAACTGAAATAAGTAATTTGACAAAATTGCTTAATGAAGTGAAAAGTGAGTTAGCTACAACAAAAGCAGCTAAACAAGAACTATTGAAAAGCAAAAAGGCTGTACAAACAAAACTGAATGAAGTTAACATTAAAAATAACACATTAAATCAAAAAATCAAGCAACTCGATTCTGTAAACAAAAGTTCAAACGATAAATTTACATCCTCTAATCAAAAAGTAGACAAATTATCCAAAAAAATAAATCAAATTAATACAGAATTGACTTCTACTAAAAATGAATTAACAAATCAAAAAAAAACAACTCTTAACCTTCTGAACGAGAATAAAAAATTAAGCAATTCACTAGCATTAGCTAATGATAAGATTAGTGAGTTTACTCAAATTAAAAGTGATTTTAATGACTTTGAAAATAGCTATATTCAAATGGAAAATTCCAATTCTAAATTGAACGATAAAATAAAATCACTAAATAATCAGCTTGATAAATACAAGAGCATCGAAAAAGAATTCGATCAAAACCAACTTTTATTGGATAAAACAAATTCTGATTTAGCTCTTAAAACAAAAGAGCTAAAGTCGCTCAAAAAACAATCGGCATCAATTCAAGAGTTAAACAGAGAGGTTGCTAAACTGAGCCAAAAAGTAAAACAACAAAATATACAGATTGAGTCAAAAACAAAATCTTTGGATAATTTAACCGCTAAATTTGAAGCTCTTGAAAAGAAGAATGAAACTGATATTGCAACTTTAACTCTAAAAGCAGAAAAATCTAAAAAGGAAAAAGAAAAAACAGTCCTTGAAAGTAAATCGATTAAAGTACAAATTGAACGCCAAAAGTTAATCGCTTCTCAGTTTGCTGAGTCGTATCAACTTGAAAAAGAAAAAAATAGACAGTACCAAAATGAAATTTTAAACTTCAATTTGGGAGAAAATAAGCTAGAAAGTAATGAGGGTGTTATTTATAGGGTACAATTAGGTATATTTGACGACGTAATTGATATTGAAGAATTAGAAGACTTAACCACCATTTACACTAAAAACCAACAGATTATTTACATCTCTGGCAAGTTCGATAGTTTTAATTTAGCAAGAACTCACTTAGTTAAAATGCGTGAAAAAGGATTCGAAGACTCCTTCATCGTAAAATTTTAACTATGTCAGTACATAAGAAAGTCTATAAAAAGATAACGACACATTCTCTTCTTGAGATGAAACAAAACAAGGAGAAAATTTCTATGCTTACCGCATACGATTATACACTTGCAAAAATTGTTGATTCTGGAGGAGTAGATGTAATTCTAGTAGGTGATTCAGCCTCAAACGTAATGGCTGGACACGAAACCACCCTACCCATCACCCTTGATCAAATGATATACCATACAGCATCCGTTGTTAGAGCTGTTGATAGAGCGTTGATTGTCGCCGATATGCCTTTTGGAACATATCAAGGAAACTCTAAAGAAGCTTTGAATTCTGCCATTAAAATAATGAAAGAGTCTGGAGCACATTCTGTAAAGTTAGAAGGAGGAAAAGAGATTATTGAGTCTATTGAACGTATTTTAACAGCTGGTATTCCTGTTATGGGACATTTAGGGCTTACTCCTCAATCGATTTATAAATTTGGCACATATACTGTTAGAGCAAAAGAAGAAGAGGAGGCAAAAAAACTTATTGAAGATGCACTACTTTTAGAAGAGACAGGTTGCTTTGCTCTTGTTCTTGAAAAAATACCTTCTGAACTAGCTTCAAAAGTTGCTAAGAAACTGACTATTCCTGTCATTGGAATAGGTGCTGGTAGTGAGGTTGACGGACAAGTACTAGTACTTCATGACATGATTGGAATGACGCATGAATTTAACCCACGTTTTTTGAGACGTTACCTAAATTTATACCAAGATATTCAGTCGGCTGTAGGACAATACGTTTCTGATGTCAAGTCTAAAGATTTCCCTAACGAAAAAGAACAGTATTAATGATTGAGGTCCTTTATGAGGATAATCACATTATTGCGGTCAATAAAAAGCCCTCAGATATTGTTCAGGGTGATAAGACTGGAGACAAGCCCCTTCCTGAATTTGTCAAAGATTTTATAAAGAAAAAATACAATAAACCTGGTGACGTTTTTCTTGGTGTTATTCACCGATTGGACAGGCCTGTCAGTGGTGTGGTTTTATTCGCTAAAACCAGTAAGTCACTAAGTAGACTAAATAAAATGTTTAGAGAAAAAACCATTCAAAAGACCTACTGGGCAGTAGTAAAAAACAAGCCTCAAAAGTCGTCCGACACACTAAAGCACTTTCTCAAAAAAAACCATAAAAAAAACAAATCTACTGCCTTTAATCGAGAAGAAGAAGGAAGCCTTCATTCTGAGTTAAGCTATAATTTTCTGAAATCTTTAGATAATTATCATTTGATTGAGGTATACCCTAAAACAGGTAGACATCATCAAATTAGAGTTCAACTTTCTAAAATCGGCTCACCTATCAAAGGCGATATAAAATATGGATTCAACAGAACGAATAAAGATGCAAGTATACACTTACATGCTCGTAAAATTGAATTTATTCACCCTGTAAAACAAGAAACTATTATCATTATTGCTCCAACTCCAAAAGATAGTATTTGGAAAGAGTGTGAAAGAAATTAGTTTGGGTCAACATCAATTGTAAATCTCACAGAAAGATACTTTGGATGTTTATTCAAAGAGTCAACTAATTCTAAAAGGTGTTTTTTAGACTTTTTTAAGGATAAATTATTTCCAATCTTCAAGATTATATTTTTTAAATATCGGTTTTTCACTCTAGAAACTGCTGGATACTCTGGCCCTAACACACAGTTATCGAAGGCAGCTCGCATATGAATTGCTAACTCTCTTGCTGCCTTATTCGTTAACTCATAATCTTTATGAGAAACAGTAATTGAAATAAGCTTACAAAAAGGGGGATAATTAAATAGTTCACGTTCAGATATTTCAGACTTATACATAGACATATAGTCGTTATCCTTAACCGATTTTATAATATCGTGCTCAGCTGAATAGGTTTGAACAATAACCTTTCCTTGCTTTTCCTTTCTTCCTGAACGCCCTGCAACTTGTGCCATATGCTGATAGGAGCGTTCATTTGATCTAAAATCAGGGTAATTAAGCAAACTATCAGCATTGATGACACCAACTAAAGAGACATTACTAAAATCAAGTCCTTTTGTAATCATTTGAGTACCAATGAGAACATCAATTTTCCTATTTTCAAAGTCGTATATAAGACTATCGTAAGCGTATTTTTTTCGACTAGTATCTAAATCCAATCGCTTAATTACTGCATCTGTAAAAAAGGGCTGCAACTCTTCTTCAAGCTTTTCCGTTCCATATCCCTTTATAATGACCTCTATACTGCCACATGGCTTACACCTTGTGATCGGCTGTTCTGAATAACCGCAATAGTGGCATTTTAGTACTTCTTGGTATTTATGGTAAGTAAGACTAACATCACAAGAAACACATTTGGCAGTCCATCCACAAGATTTACACTCGCTTACAGGAGCAAAACCCCTTCTATTTTGAAATAAAATGACTTGTTCATTTTTCGATAAAGCATCCTCAATAGACTGCAATAGTTTTGGTGAAAATGCACCCTTCATTTGCTTTCTATGTGTCACGTACTTAATGTCTTCAATATCAATTGTAGTTAAATACTTATTATTAATATTATCACTATTATTATCAAAAT
>PKDP01000012.1 GCA_002862585.1 Flavobacteriales bacterium
TCAACAAACCCTAGTTTTAGATCCGATAATTCGATGATTCTGTCTACTAAAGACGACTCATCGGTATTTTTTATCGGTGAGTCTTTTTTTTGACCCTCTGTGTCCTTTATCAAGTATACGTATTAGAGGTGTTTATTCTCAAGAAAATTAAGTTCGATATGAAGAAGCTATATTATGATACTAGTTTTTTGAACTCTAAACAATTTACTCGACATATTCGTTAAGTTGTTGAATTTAAATTAAAAAAATGAACAAAATTATTATGTTTTTTGGGATAGTCTTAATTTCCCTCGCTAGTTTAGCACAAACAACTGTCGTTGACGTTATAGTTGATAGTGAAGATCACACAATACTAGAAGCTGCAGTTGTAGAAGCGGGATTAGTTGAAGCTTTAAACGAAACAACAGGAACATTTACGGTATTTGCTCCTACGGACAATGCATTTATTACATTAGCTAGTCAGTTGAATGTTGAGGTAGAAGATTTGCTTGAACTACCGAATCTTGCTGACATTCTTTTATACCATGTTCTACCAGAAGTAGTTTTAGAAGAGGTTCTTCTTCCATTTTCAGTTTTTTCTATGTGGGGTACTTTGCTCCCTGATGCACCGATGTATATACAATCCAATGGAACAACGATTAATGTGAACGGTAATTCCTGGATAATTACGGCTGATCTCATTGCAGATAATGGAGTAGTACATGTTATTGATGCAGTAGTTTTTCCAACGAACAACAACCCAGTCGGTATAGGAGAAATTGAAGCATCAGATGTTCAGTTTGATGGATTATATTACAACATTATGGGACAAGTGATTCGTAGCTATGAAGAGATACCTCTAAACAGTTTTTATATCAGAAACGGTAAGAAGTTTATTAAGACCGTTCAGTAAAGTTGGACCCTTCAATATTACAAAACCCCTTGTACTTGTGAGGGGTTTTATGCGTAATTTAATAATCAGCTTTATTTTTGAACATCCTTACATGTAAAATAGTTTTGGTTTAAGATGTTCTTATGTCACTTCGGTAATTAAGTCCTCTCTTCGTTTTCTTACCTTTTTAAGGTTGACTAACCAATCATTTTTTGTGTCTCTGTACCCCAAGGGTAGTAAAACACAGCTTCTTAATCCTTTTTCTCTAAGGTTTAAGATTTCATCTACTGCATTTGCATCAAAACCTTCCATAGGGGTGGCATCAACCATTTCAAATGCTGCGGCAGTTATCGCTTGTGAAAAAGCAATATAAGCTTGTTTTGCAGCATGATTGAAATTCACTTCTGGATCTCTCGTAGGATAACCTTTTAAAAGCATTTGTCTGTAATTCTCCCAACCCTCATTCTTAAACCCTCTAATCTCATTAACGAGGTCAAACATCTTGTTAATTCTATCTGCAGTATATGTATCCCAAGCCGCAAAAACTAGTAGGTGTGAGCAATCTGATACGACAGATTGGTTCCATGCGATTGGCTTAATTTTATTTTTTACTTCTTGATTAGTAATCACATATACTTCAAAAGGTTGTAAGCCACTAGAAGTTGGTGCAAGAGATATTGCTTCAATGATATTATCAATTTTTTCTTGAGGTATTTTTTGACCATTCATGGCCTTTGTCGCATAACGCCAGTTAAGTTTATCTAGTAATTCCATTTGTCTAGTTTAATTCTTTCAATAGAGTATTCGATGCAACTTTACCCAATTCATTTGATGCTAATGGACTAGATCCAGTAATTAATCTCCTGTCAACACAAACGGTTTTATCCATTTTAGTATTCATCAAATTAACACTTAAACTTTTTAATTTTTCACTTAGTCCATAAGGCATTTTACCTGGGAGATAACCGAACATTGGTGTTTTATTATCTACTGAATCAGGGAACACAGCCATATTATATCCTTTATATAAGAATTCTTGATTACCCAAAGTGGTTGATAAAAAAGCCCCGGGTCCATGGCAAAGGCTAATTGTGAATAAATCACTTTCGTGTGCCCATCTTAGAATTTTTCCAACATTTTTATCCTCTGGTATACCAATCATTGCTCCGTGCCCACCCGGCACAAAAACAGCCGCATATGAATCTGATTGATCAAATGAAGACGTAATGAAATCAGAAAGCTTAATCGGTTTTTCAAAGCTTGGTTTATTTTCATTGTAGATGGCTTTTACATATTCATCTTTTTCAGGGAAAGCCCACATTTCAAAAACTACAGGCTTTCCAGTTGGAGTAGCAATCTCGAATTCGAAACCTGCATTTTTTAGATGAAGCATAGGTAATAAAGCCTCAACTGGATGATTTCCGGTAGAGAAATATTTACCATTTTTCATTTCTAAGTTCTTGGTTTCCGTGAATATTACAAGAATCTTAGATTTTTTACCTTCATATTTTTGATAGGAGATATTCTCAAAATCAGTTTTGGCGCTCACAGCTATTTTTAATGCCATTTTAGATGGACTATATGAACCATCTGATTCCAATATAGGAGCTAAACCGAATATATGCTTAAACATAACTTTTGTGTTTTAAATTTCAACATCAAAAGTACCGGGCTATTTTTTGATAAAAATTACCCTATGGTAATAAATCTATTTTTTCGCTTTTTCTGCTCTTACTCTGCTTAAGCTTTGTTGAGTTATGCCTAAATAAGAGGCAATGTGATAATTGGGAACGTGTTGCTCAATATTAGGATATTGTTCAATAAACACATTGTATCTTTCTAGAGCTGTTAATTGTAATTGATTTAAGATTCTTTTATGCAAACTCACCACATGTCGCTCTAAGGTTTTTCTTTGAAAGGGTTCAAATTCTGGAAATTGAAGATAGATCTGAGCCAACATTTGAGCGTTGAATTCAATAACGGTTGAATCTGTTATACATTCAACTGTAAGCGAGGCAGGCTCATGATTGTACATTGCAATAAAATCACTAATCCACCAATCTTGAATGGCAAACTGTAAGGTATGCTCCTTCCCTTCTTTGTCAACGCAAAACGAACGAAGGCTTCCATGAATAACAAAAAACGTCTTATTCACAGTTTGACCTTCTTGGATTAAAATTTCTCCCTTCGAAAACGATTTTTCTTCGGCAATAGAATAAATATATTTCTCTGCTTCTGTAGAGAGGGAAATTGAATTTTTTATTCTGTTGATTAAGTTCTTCAATGGTTGTTTTCTAATTACTTACTACTGTGGGCTAAAGTTACCTCTTTATTTTTCCATTGTGAAGCCTTGCTCTAACTGAATTTGCTCGAAAGGGCTCTAGACTCTATTCTATTTCAAGACACTCACACACCTCAATAAACCCTAGTTTTAGATCCGATAATTAGATGATTCTGTCTACTAAAGACGACTCATCGGTATTTTTTATCGGTGAGTCTTTTTTTTGACCCTCTGTATCGTTTGTCAAGTTTGGGATGTAGATAATTTATTCTCAAGAAAATTAAGTTCGATATTAAACAAAAAAGACCCTCATAATGAAGGTCTTTTCAATTAATATGTTCTGAAGAATTTTAATCCCCTATTGTAAATACCTTTTCTGAAGTACCATCAGCGTATTGATATATTAATACCGTGTTGGGCTGGTATTCTACCTCTTGACATACGTTCTAATGATATAGATGTTTGCCCTTTAATTCACCGAATAATACTAATCTTAACTCTGAATTCATAGGACTCGTATTAAAGTTTGAACGTTAACTCGGTAGTAAACCAAATTTAAATAGTTTTGCTTTATATTAAAAAACCTGACTTGAAAAAAGACCAAAGCAAACCCAAAGTATCGATAACTAAAGCTTTTACCACCATTATATGGCCCAGAAGAAAGCTCGTTCTTATAGGTCTACTGTTGATCGTAGTAAGCAAGATCGCAAGTTTTGTCGCGCCTCTTTCTCTTAAAATATTAATGGATGAAATCATTCCAAACAAGGAGGTCGACCGCTTAAAAATATTAATAGCTGTAGTAGCTGTAGCCATTCTTATACAATCTATTACCTCATTTTTACTAACAAAAATTCTTTCAGTACAAGCCCAATACCTCATTGCTGAGTTAAGGATGCAGGTACAAAAGAAAATTCTAGGGTTACCGATACGGTTTTTTGATAACACCAAATCTGGAGCCTTAGTTTCTAGGATTATGACAGACGTAGAAGGGGTTAGGAATTTAATAGGAACGGGCCTTGTACAATTGGTAGGTGGTACCATTACCGCTGTAGTTTCTTTGCTTCTTTTATTACAAATTAGTGTATCAATGACCTTATTTACGCTCATCCCATTGGCGATTTTCGCGGTTATAGCTTTAAAAGCATTTAAGGTCATTAGACCCATCTTTAGAGCTAGAGGAAAAATAAATGCAGAAGTAACGGGAAGGTTGACAGAAACTTTGGGAGGTATTCGGGTAATCAAGGGTTTTAATGCGGCAGAACAAGAGGCATTGGTTTTTGAGAAAGGTGTTCATGAACTATTCATCAATGTAAAGAAGAGTCTAACTGCTACAGCGTTTATGACCTCATCTGCCACCTTTTTATTAGGCCTGGCCACCACAGGAATTATGGGTATTGGCGGGTATAAAATCATGATGGAATCTTTGACCTTAGGAGAGTTTCTAAGTTTCACCTTTTTATTGGGACTCATGATAGCGCCAATAGTTCAGATGAGTAATATCGGAAGTCAGCTTACTGAAGCCTTAGCTGGTTTAGACCGAACGGAGGATCTCATGAACGAAACAGGCGAAGTAGATGACCCGAATCGGAATATTCGTCTAGAAAAGATAAAGGGAGCCATAACTTTTAATGAGGTTTCTTTTGCTTACGAGGAGGAGAAAGATGTATTACACAACATTAACTTTAGTGCAGAAGTAGGAGAAACTATTGCCCTTGTCGGCACTTCAGGATCTGGAAAATCTACGATTGCTAGTTTAGTTGCCACCTTTATCAGTCCCGATCAAGGACAAGTTACCATAGATGGTCACCCACTTAGTAAAGTGACGCTAGAGAGTTATAGAAGACAATTGGGGGTAGTTTTACAAGACGAATTTCTATTCGAGGGTACAATTAAGGAGAACATTGTGTACGCGAGGCCTAATGCCTCAGATGAAAATATTTTAAAAGCTGTTAAGGCGGCTTATGTCGATGAATTTACCGATCGTTTTGACGATGGATTAGATACTTTAATTGGAGAACGAGGCGTTAAATTGTCGGGAGGACAAAGACAAAGAATTGGAATTGCTCGGGCTTTGGCGCATGAACCCAATTTAATAATTGCAGATGAAGCTGTTTCAGCTTTGGATGTATCTATACAAGCTCAAGTTGTTAACTTGATGATGGAGCTGCAAGAAGAATTTGGCTTGTCCTATTTGTTTATTAGTCATGATATGGCTGTCATCGAACGTGTTTGTCATAGAGTTGCTGTAATGTATTTAGGAGAGATTGTTGAAGTGGGAACTCGAAGACAAGTATTTGAAAATCCCAAACAT
>PKDP01000077.1 GCA_002862585.1 Flavobacteriales bacterium
TATCAGAAAAGATTTGATTCATAGTTCATCCAAAAAGGCACAAGGCATTAAGCATTTTGAATTGGATGAAAATAAGTCCGTTGTTTTAGTAATAGGAGGGAGCTTAGGAGCTAGAACCATAAATGAATCTATGGCAGCTTTGATTGATGATTTAGAATCTAATGACATTCAATTGATATGGCAAACTGGAATCTCATTTGAAAAAGAAGCCTTAGAACTCACAGATGATAAAATGAATATTCAAGCGAGTGCATTTATATACGAAATGGATTTGGCTTATAGTGTTGCAGATATTATTATTTCTAGAGCTGGAGCGAGTACTATTTCAGAGCTATGCTTG
This sequence comes from Flavobacteriales bacterium, assembly GCA_002862585.1. Lineage (GTDB taxonomy): Bacteria > Bacteroidota > Bacteroidia > Flavobacteriales > UBA7312. Next base: position 341 of record PKDP01000077.1, read on the forward strand.
GTAGGAAAGCCATCGATACTTGTTCCTTCGCCAAATGTTGCGGAAGACCATCAAACCAAAAATGCGATGGCTTTAGTTGATAAAAGTGCAGCTATTATGGTAAAAGATATAGAAGCTAAAAACGATTTGGGCAAAAGATTAAGAGAATTACTCAAAGACAACATTAAAAAAGAGGAATTAGCTAAGAATATAAAAAAACTAGCAATTGTTGACTCCTCGAAATTAATAGTAGATGAAGTATTAAAGTTGATAGATTAAATGAATATTAAATTATTTGAAAAACTTTATTTTATTGGTGTCGGCGGCATAGGAATGTCAGCACTAGCACGCTATTTTAATTCAAAAGGCTTAGAAGTATGTGGCTATGACAAAACACCTTCAGAATTAACCAATCAACTTCAAGAAGAGGGTATTGATATACATTTTGATGCTAATCATATTCCTGAAAACGTTAAAACTACTAATCATCATTCACTATTAGTGGTATATACACCAGCTGTGAGTTTGGATAGCTATCAGCTTCAATATTTTAAACCCAAAAAGTGGAATGTATTAAAACGTGCAGAGCTATTAGGGCTCATTACACAAGATGCCTATACTATAGCCGTTTCAGGAACACATGGTAAAACCACTACTTCTTGCATTTTAGCCCACATACTAAAAAGTTGTAACATTGATTGCACTGCCTTTTTAGGTGGGATAAGCACTAACCTTAACTCTAATCTACTATTATCTAAAAAGGGCAATATAGTGGTTGTTGAAGCCGATGAGTATGATAAATCGTTTCTAAAGCTCAATCCAGATATAATTGTAGTAACATCTGTAGACGCTGATCATTTAGATGTATATCAAGATGCGAATGATGTTAAAAATACATTTAAAGCTTTCGTTAATAACCTCAAGTCAGAGGGTATGTTGTTGGTCAACAAAATAATTGATATTAATTTCAAGACCGACGATGATACGTTACAACTAAGCTACTCATCATCGGTCAAAGCAGATAACTATGCTACAAACTTGAGATTAGAAAATGCAAACCAAGTTTTTGACGCACAGTTCGTTGATATTTTACCAGGTCAAGTATATGAGCATCAGCTTAAAGACGTAGTGCTGAAATTACCTGGAAAACATAATGTAGAAAATGCCCTTGCTGCAACAGTTGTAGCTTCATATTTAGGCGCAAATTCTGCAGATATAAAATCAGCTATCGCCTCATTTAGAGGTGTCAAGAGAAGATATGAGTTTCATGCTAATGGAAAGTATGTATACATTGATGACTACGCTCATCATCCTGAAGAAGTGAAAGCTACTCTGGAAGCTACTAAACAGCTGTTTCCGAACAAGAAAATAACAGCAGTATTTCAGCCTCATTTATATAGTAGAACTCGTGATTTTGCAGATGAATTTGGAGAGTCTTTGTCTTTGGCAGATGAGGTTTTATTATTAGATATTTATCCTGCTAGAGAGCTCCCAATAGAAGGTGTTAGCTCAGAAATGTTGTTGCAAAAGATATCTAAAAGTGAAAAATATCTCATTCCTAAAGAGTTATTACTAGAAGAGTTAACCCATCCTAAAAGAGAAGTATTACTCACAATGGGTGCTGGAGATATTGACATATTTATTGAACCACTAACACAATCTTATCAAGATGAAGTGGATTAGTATCATAACACATACCATTCTATTTGCTGGCTTGATAGTATTATTAGGCTTCACTAGTATGCGACATGATGAGAAAAAATGCACGGATTATCGTGTTGACCTTGATGTTCAGGAAGGCTCTCTAATTACTCAAGGAGAAGTTATACTGCTTATGGAGTCAATCTCTGATAGTATAGTTGGTCAGTCAATATCTCAATTACCACTCTATGAAATTGAGAATAAAATTGAGCAGCAAAAAAACATTGAAAATGCTGAGGTGTATGTTACCCTCAGCGGCCGATTAAAAATTGATGTAGAACAAAAAGAACCAATAGTACGTGTGAAGTCTGCCAATCAAAAAGAGTTTTGCATGGATGAAGAGGGCTCAATTTTCGACTTGTCATCAAATTATACCAAACGCTTGTTAGTTGCTAACGGTAATATAAAAGACAGTATCGATTTGTCGACTATAAATATACTAGCGGCTCATATTAATTCTGACCCATTTTTAAGATCTCAAATCATTCAGATTTATTTAAAAGAAAATAAAGAAATAGAATTAATACCCAGAGTTGGAAATCACAATATCCTTTTAGGAAATATAAATGGATATGAAGAAAAGTTTAAAAAATTAAAGTTGTTCTATTCTGAAGGCGTAAAGCAAACAGGATGGAATAACTATAAAGAAATAAATCTGAAGTTTAAAGATCAAATTGTTTGTGTAAAAAAATAAATAATTATGGATAGTATCTCAAGTATAGCTGTTGGTTTAGACATCGGTACAACTAAAATTACTGTTATTGTTGGACGAAAAAACGAGCACGGAAAAATAGAAATTCTTGGTATGGGTAAGGCACCATCAACGGGTGTTATGCGTGGCATTGTATCTAATATTGATAAAACTACTCAATCCATTCAAAAAGCCTTGGAAGAAGCCATTGATTCTTCAGGATTAGAACTTAAAAATGTGAATGTTGGTATTGCAGGTCAGCACATAAAAAGTTTACAACACAGAGGTCAACTCGTCAGAGAAAATTTAGAAACGGAGATTAATGACGCCGACATCGATAAGCTAATGCAAAACATGTACAAGCTAGTGATGGTGCCAGGTGAAGAAATCATACACGTTATACCTCAGGAATATATTGTCGATAAGCAAGACAATTTCCCGGACCCAAGAGGAATGGTTGGCGTTCAGATAGAAGCCAATTTCCATATTATAACCGGTCAGACAGCAGCAATCTCTAATATTAAAAAGTGTGTAAATAACGCTGGTCTTGCCATGACAGACCTTACCCTTGAGCCTTTAGCATCTGCCACCTCTGTACTAGATGTTCAAGAGTTAGAAGCTGGAGTTGCACTTGTAGATATCGGAGGAGGAACTACTGATGTTGCTATTTTTAAAGACGGAATCATACGACATACCGCAGTAATTCCATTTGGAGGAAACATTATTACTCAGGATATAAAAGAAGGGTGCTCCATATTAGAAAATCAAGCAGAACTCTTAAAAGTAAAATTTGGTTCTGCCCTTGCAAGTCAGAATAAAGAAAATGAGATTGTATCAATTCCAGGATTACGAGGAAGAGAACCAAAAGAAATCTCACTCAAAAACTTAGCCAATATTATTCAAGCTAGAGTAGAAGAAATCATTGAGTTAGTGCACCATCAGATTAAAAACTCTGGTTACGAAAGAAAACTAATTACAGGAATTGTGCTTACAGGTGGTGGTAGCCAACTTAAACACATTGGACAATTAGTAGAATTCCACACTGGAATAGAATGTAGAATAGGCTATCCAAACGAGCATTTATCATCCAATTCACCGATAGATGTAAGTAGTCCAATGTACGCTACAGGTGTAGGATTAGTAATGAAATATTTAGAAGAGGATAATGGCGATGAGCTAAGTACCATCTCTGGAAAAACCACAAACAATGGAGGGTTGGGTGACATCTTTAAGAAGATGCTCGACACAATTGATAATTTTTTAACAAACGACGAATAAATTGAACTTTTAACAAATTAATAACTAAGACAATGACAAACGAAAGTGTATTAGCATTTGATTTACCAAAAAACCAATCATCGGTCATAAAAGTGATAGGTGTTGGCGGAGGCGGAAGCAATGCTGTGAACTACATGTATGAACATGGAATCGAGGGGGTTGACTTTGCGGTTTGTAATACAGACTTGCAAGCATTAGAAGCCAGCCCAATCACAACCAAAATTCAGATTGGTGCAGAAATAACCGAAGGATTAGGAGCTGGAGCAAATCCTGAAATCGGAAGAAAGGCAGCCGAAGAAAGTATTGACCGTATTGATGAATTACTCGAAACCAATACAAAAATGCTTTTCATTACTGCTGGAATGGGTGGTGGTACAGGAACTGGTGCTGCCCCAGTAATCGCTCGTGTGGCGAGAGAAAAAGAAATCCTAACAGTTGCTGTTGTAACCGTTCCTTTTTGGACTGAAGGCGGGTACAGAAAGCAGTATGCTGAGAAAGGATTAGAAGAATTAAGAGCAAACGTAGATACGCTTTTAGTAATCAATAATGATAGGCTAATTGAAGTATATGGAGATTTAACATTGAGTAGAGCTTTTGCGAAAGCCAATGAAGTATTAAATACTGCTACAAAAGGAATTGCCGAAGTAATTTCACAGACATTGATGGTTAACATTGACCTTAATGATGCTAAGCGAGTCTTGAAAGATAGTGGAAGTGCAGTAATGGGACAGGCATACGCATCAGGAGATAACCGTGCCATTGAATCTATAGAGGCAGCGCTTGATTCTCCACTACTTCATGACAACAATATTAAGGGTGCTCAACAAGTGCTTCTGAAAATTGTAACCGGTCCAGGTGAAAAAGAAATTCGAATGACAGAATTATTTAACATTAAAAAACACATTCAGGATGTTGCCGGTTCTGACGTTAATATCATAGAAGGTATTGGTGTAGAAGACGGAATGGATGATGAAATTAGTGTGACTGTTATTGCAACAGGCTTTAAAGTCAATAAAAATTTAGGTCCTGTTAAGCCGCAAACACCTAAGGTTTATGACTTGGAAAATGATGAGACAGTTGTTGATAAGGTAGATGAGGAAGAAGCGAATGATTCAACTGTAGAATTTGGTACCGATGAAACTCCCCAAGCGACTTTAAACTTTGAGTTAGATGTGGAAACACCTACACTTAATTTTTCCTTAGAAGAAGAGGAGTCTTCAGAAGAAAGTCCAATAGACTTCCCTATTCAAAGCGAAATCCCTCAGCCACAAAAAGAAGTTATTTCTGAAGTATTTGAAGAAGATAATGTTGACGAAGATGAAGTGGTTGTCCATACTTTACAAATGAAGGAAGAGGCTGAAGAAGTAATCACAGAATTAAAAGATGAAGTTGAGAAAGATGAGTTTACTCAAATTAATCATGGTATTTCTGCCGAACAAATGGCACTAAGAAGTCGTCAGAGAATGGATA
>PKDP01000140.1 GCA_002862585.1 Flavobacteriales bacterium
CGATATTGTTATGCATTCCGTCACTAAATATTTAGGAGGTCACTCTGATGTAGTAATGGGGGCTCTAATGCTCAATGATGATGCTTTGGCTGAGAGATTATATTTTTTACAAAACAGTTGTGGTGCTGTTCCTGGCCCTATGGATTCATTCTTAGTATTAAGAGGAATTAAAACTCTTCATCTAAGAATTCAACGCCATTGTGAGAATGGAAAAGCCATTGCGGAATTTTTACAATCACACCCCAAGGTAGATAAGGTGTATTGGCCAGGCTTTAGAAATCATCCCAACCATGATATTGCCAAAAAGCAGATGAATGATTTCGGAGGTATGCTATCCTTTTCATTAGTTGGCAACCGAATAGAAGACGCTTTTAAAGTAGTTTCGTCAACTCATTATTTTACTTTGGCAGAATCTCTAGGAGGAGTAGAATCCTTATGCGGCCATCCTGCAAGTATGACGCATGCTGCTATCCCTAAAGAAGAACGAGAAAAGACAGGAGTAGTAGATTCACTAATTCGTTTAAGTGTAGGGGTTGAAGATATTGACGATTTGATTACTGATTTAGATAACGCATTGAATACATTATAATGAACGTATATTATATTACAGGAGCAAGCAGTGGAATAGGTGAGGCGATAGCAGAGCTTCTTTTAGAAGATAGTAATAATATGGTTGTTGGTATTGCCCGCTCAAGGACTATTCAGCACGATAGTTATAAGCATTATTTCATTGACTTATCGACAAATTGGTTCGAAACAATCTTTAAGAAACCGACCTTTAAAGCTGAAAAAATTATTTTAATCAATAATGCTGGATCAATAGGCCCCATTAAGCCCTTACATGAGCATAGTGAAGATGAAATAAAAGACAACTACTTTTTAAATATCGTTGCTCCAACAATTTTATGCAAACAATTCATCACAACATTTTCAGATTCTAAATCTAAGTGTATTGTATTGAACATTAGTTCAGGTGCTGGCAAACATCCTATTCATTCTTGGAGCACCTATTGTTCCTCAAAGTCTGCTTTAGATATGTTATCCCTTACGGCGGATCTAGAATCGCCGAACGTTAAATTCTATTCTATTGCTCCTGGAATTGTCGATACCCCTATGCAAGATGAGATTAGAGATGCTGACGAAAATCATTTCCCTGAGCTCAATCGTTTTATAGGCTACAAAAAGGATGGTGAGCTGAGTTCTCCTCTAGAAGTTGCCCAGAAATACGTCGATTTCTTAAACAATAGCACAAAATTCAAAGAAGTACTGTATTCGGTAAGAGACCTATAAACTGTCATTTCACCTCTTTTTTAGTAATAAATCACCTTATTTGCCCTTAATATATTGTTAATCAGCGACTTATAAAGTATGTTTATATTAAACAAGTCTATGTTGATAACGAAAACATCATGCTTTCATTAGTTCGTATTAAATTAGCCTTAAGATATTGATTATCAGTATTTTAAATAAAAAAAGACATTAAAAAGAAGTGTTTTTTTGATTGTAACACCCTTTGCTTTTGAATTGCAGAAAAAACTTGAATGTTGCAGACCAACCCCATATGTTTGTTTCATTATTAACCAATTTAATATTTAACAATGGATAAAGTATTTAAATACTTCGGTGATTTTTTTACAGGTTTAACAGCTTTAGTTTTAACTCTTTTAGGATTAGGTGTTGCTGTTGAAATCCTATTCGGTTCAGGAGCAATGTTTGGTGTTACTGTTATTGAGAATGTAACTAACGTACTTGGCTCTTTAGCTGGTTCTGGTTTTGCTGGATTTTTAGCGATTTTGATATTATTCTCTTTAATTAAGAAATAATTCAACTTTAGATAGTTAAAAAAAGCTCGTCTAACGGCGGGCTTTTTTTAATTTTAATATTATCTTGTGTCAAAATTCGTAAATATGAAAGATTTACTAGAAAAAATACAGTCATTAGCTTCGGAACTCACATCTTTTGCTGTTGTTATTTTATGTCTAGGTGTTACAGTTCAACTTATTGTTGGTGAGCCACTATTTGGGTGGAACGTTGTGGGTAATATTGCAAAAGCTATTGGTTCTATGGGGCAAAGCAGTTTCATCGGTGTAGCCGCTCTGCTTGTACTCTATTCGATATACAAAAACAAGAACTCTTAGTGAGCTTCTAACCAATTTTCTCCCATCCCTACTTCTACTTCTAATGGAACACTTATGGATAGCGCAGCTTCCATTCTTTCTTTAATGAGAATCTTTAAGTTCTCTAGTTCAGATTTGTGAATATCAAACACCAGTTCATCGTGAACTTGCAATAGCATTTTTGATTTATAATTGCCTTCTTTCAGCACATCATTAACACTTATCATTGCTAGTTTGATAATATCTGCTGCTGAACCTTGAATAGGTGCATTAATGGCATTTCGTTCGGCATAGCCTCTGACCACTGCATTTCTTGAATTTATATCATTGAGTTTTCTTTTTCGCCCCATGATAGTTTCTACATAGCTGTTTTCTCGAGCTTTTTCTACACTCAAATCCATATATTCCTTTACTTTAGGATACTGTGTGAAGTAGCTGTCTATAATATCCTTTGCTTCACCTCGCTTTATTCCTAGACGTTGTGATAACCCAAATGCAGAGATACCATAAATGATACCGAAATTGACCATTTTGGCATGCGAACGCTGTTCTCTACTAACATCTTCCAAAGCGTTTTGATATACTTTTGAGGCAGTTGCAGTATGAATGTCTTCTCCATTTTGAAAGGCTGACAACATCCCTTCATCTTGTGAAAGATGTGCCATCAATCGTAATTCTATCTGAGAATAATCTGCAGCGACCAAAATATAGTCGTCGTTTCTTGGCACAAATGTCTTTCTTACTTCTCTTCCTTTTTCACTACGAATTGGAATATTTTGAAGGTTAGGATTAACAGAACTTAATCGTCCAGTGGCAGCCACCGCTTGTTGGTAGGTAGTATGTATTCTGTGGGAGTCTTTATAGGCTAATTCGGGTAAGGCATCTACATAGGTGGATTTCAGTTTTTGCAATTGCCTAAACTCAAGTATTTCATCTATGATTTCGTGTTTACCTTTTAGCTTTAGTAAAGTGTCCTCAGAGGTTGAATATTGTCCTGTTTTAGTCTTTTTAGGTTTATCCACTAACTTCATGTGTTCAAATAAAATCTGACCCAATTGTTTGGGTGAAGCAAGATTGAATGGTGCACCCGCCAGTTTTTGAACATTATCATTAAGTTCAACGAGCCTATCTTCTAATTCTTTAGAGAAATCTGCTAGGGCAATGGTGTCAATTTTAATTCCTTCTAGTTCCATTTTAGAAAGAACAGGGATTAATGGATGTTCGATATCGTTTAAAATCTTTAGACTTTCACTGCCTTCAAGTTCTTTTTGGAAAATATTCTTGAGCTGAAAGGTAATATCAGCATCTTCACAAGCATAATTGTATACTTTTTCAAGTTGTGCTTGACGCATACTTAATTGGTTCTTCCCTTTTTTACCAATCAGCGTTTCTATACTTATGGGAGAATAGTTTAAATAATTTTGGGCCAATATGTCCATATTGTGCCTTTGGTCAGGCTCTAAAAGGTAGTGGGCAAGCATGGTATCAAAATAAGGAAGGCTGATATTTATACCGAATTTCGCCATTACTTTATAATCGTATTTTAGATTTTGAGCTATTTTTTCTATTTCAGGGTGCTCGAAAAAGGCTTTGAACTCTTGTGCGATTTCATTTTCCTTTCCTTCAGGGACATGCACGTAATAGGCTTTATTCTTCTCGAAACAAAAGGATAGACCAATGAGGTCGGCAGTGAGAGGGTTCAAGCCAGTAGTTTCTGTATCAAAGCAAACGGATTTTTGTTGCAACAACTGCTCTAATAATTGTTTTCTTTCTTCAACAGAATTTACCAATATATAATCTGTTTTAATGTCTTCCAGGGTCTGAAAAGAGGGTGTTGGCGGAGCGTCATCAATTGCCATAGCAAATAAATCCATTTGAGCAAATGGGGCTTTTTCTGTTGTATTGCTTGTAGACTCTTTAGTAACCTCTTTACTCTCAGCGATATCACTTTGTTTTAGTAAACGCTTTGCTAAGTTTCTGAATTCTAACTCTTCAAATAATGCTTGTACTTTTTCGGCGTCGAATTTTTTGACCTCGAGAGCTTTTTCATCGATATCAACAGGAGCGTCAAGTAAAATAGTAGCAAGCTTTTTGGATAACATTCCTTGCTCTTTATTTGCTTGAATTTTTTCACCTAATTTTCCTTTGACCTCGTGGGCATTATCCAAAAGAGTTTCCATATTGCCATATTCAGCAAGTAGCTTTTTAGCTGTTTTTTCTCCTACACCAGGCAGTCCTGGAATGTTATCAACAGCATCGCCCATCATCCCTAAGAAATCAATAACCTGTGTGACTTCTTTAATTTCGAATTTATTAAGTACTTCTTGAACGCCCCAAGTTTCGGTGGGCTTCCATTTGTTCCCAGGTCTGTAGAGTAATATATTTTCTGAAACCAGTTGAGCAAAATCTTTATCGGGCGTCATCATGTAGGTTACAAACCCTTCTTTTTCAGCCTTTTTGGCGAGTGTACCAATGACATCATCTGCCTCGTAACCATCAGCAAATAGTTTAGAAATATTAAAAGCATCTAACAGTTGGTCGATATAGGGTAGAGCTACAGAAATGCCCTCTGGCATGGCTTCTCTATTGGCTTTGTATTCTGAATATTCAATATGTCTGATGGTTGCTTTAGGCGTATCAAAAACCACCGCAATATGTGTCGGATTCTCTTTTTTCAACACTTCTACCAAACTATTTACAAAGCCTAGCACAGCAGATGTTTCTACCCCTTTAGAATTTATTCGCGGGTTTTTGCTAAAGGCAAAATACGAACGATAAATGAGTGCAAACGCATCTATTAAAAATAGCTTCTTAACTGGTTTCATTGAAATATTCCTTTTTCTGCAAGATACAAGATTATGTGTATTTTTGTAGGCATGAAACGTCTAATCTTAGCAGTCTTTTTTTCGGTTTATGTAATGGCCTGTGCACAGGAACCTGTGCTTTCTATGGAAGGGTGGTGGACTATGTCAGACGGCCAGCACTATTTTGAAGATAGAGAAATTGTGCCTGTCAAATTTGTCGGCGAAGACCTTTGGAGTATGGAAGAGTACTACTCTGAATTGGTCCCCGAAATGGGATTGCCAGTACAAAGCATAATTACCGCTCGGATGAATGATGACGTTCTTGAAATCTATACCCTTGAAATAGCTCCTGAGGGTTGTGAGGAATACTAGTGTTTTAAAGCTACTGGATTAATCTTTATCAGACCTACAAAATCCATTAATCTCATGATAGGATAGATGGGGTCAATCTCGTACCATTTTCTAGCAAAGTTTGCCATTCC
>PKDP01000113.1 GCA_002862585.1 Flavobacteriales bacterium
GTTTTCTGGATAGTTTATTTCACCATCTTGCAAACCATCACCAGGTGCATACTCTTGAGAGCCATTAATACCCGTTTGCCAACAAACGGTAATGTCTGGCAAAAGGTCGCAATCGATTTGATCGGAATCAGCACACTCGCAGTCAATTGAATTGTCTACTGTACATTGTGCGTTAGTGATTCCATAGGAAAATAAACCAATAATAAAAAATATACCGAACTTGTTCATAAATAAGGGTTGTTTTGGGTTGAGTGGGTACAAAAGTACCAAAATTCTAACAATACAACAATCTTGTGTGTATATGAATCTTATGTATTAGTTGTTTTGTGCTCCTTGAGCAATCCACATAAGTATGGTTTCAACCTCGAAAGGGGTGAGGTCTGAATTAGGTGGCATAGCGTATTCAACATTATCATCTATAGCAAGCCTGTATAAGTAGCTTTCTCCAGGCTGAACGGTATTGATGTATGGAACACCACCATCGTTCTTACTAACACCACTAATAAGCTCATCATACGCTAAATCAGCTGGGACAAGTCGTATTTGACCACCGTCGTCATTATGGCACGGCATACACCTACCTTCACCATTGTTGTAAAAAATAGGATCATAAATATCGTTTTTAAAACTAACGATTGGAGCTTCCGCATTAATGTCTAAAAGTTGATAATAATCTCTATACTCCCTTAAATATTCACCGTTAAGTATGGAGGTTTCCAATATCATTAACGAGTCTCCTTTTTGTACGACTTTTTGTCTTAAGGTGTCAGCTCCATATAAGTACAAGCTGTCAATATCAAAAGAAAACACCCCGCTAGTGAAACCAAGAGTTGCATTTCCCTTATCCCCATCTAAAAAGGTGAGGTTAAAACTGCTAGTTTCGTAGGTTAAGGTAAGTGTATCGGGAGAAGAAATTCCGTAAGTTGTAACCTGCTGATTCAGTTCAACACCACCTTGGAATAAGGTGTAAACAAGAGAGTCTTTTTTCCAATACTCAACAGGGTAAACAATAGGGGCAACCTCAATAACTCTATCTTTAGTACAAGACAGAAAGAAGAGTGTTAAAACCAATAGAAATAAGCTATACTTTCTCATAATTATAGTTTCTAAAACCACCAAACACGTCTGATATTAAAGCCTAAAACAAACTCATTAGGAGCGTTTAAAAAATCATACGTTTCTTGTGTATAAATGTTCGCTTCTCTTAAGTAATAGCTATTACTCATAAATACCTGAAAAACATGCCCCGCTGTACCAAACTCAAAGCCTAAAGAAAACGGATTATTCAAAGCTGTTTCAGAGCGGTTGTTTAATTTGTGTGCGTACTCGAACAAAACAGCACTACCAAATGAGTATTGATACCGCCCACTAAATGGCAATACACATGTAAAATGATTTTCCTCAGCACCTAAAACCAAGTTTTTATAGACGAATGTTGGGCTAAGCTGAAGAGATACTTTATCACTAAACTTTCTTGATAATATAAGCTCTGTTGTATATGTAATTCGGTGCGAAAACGTGCTTTCGTAAGGCGTAATACTATCACCAAAAAAAGCGTTTGGACCATAGTTTTTATCCTCTTCAGTGTTTATGCCTGTGTTGTTAAATAAGGCAACACTAAGAGGTGTTGAGTTGTCGTTAGTTTGTCTTAAAAGAACGTATTTACCCTCTACATCAATAGTTTTTCCAATTTTTGTTCTACCAACCGCCACGTATGACCTATCATTTAATTTGTAAGAAAGGGAAAAGCGGATATTAGCAGGGCTATCAAAACCCAAAAAGTCTTTGTAAATTCTATCATCAAGACCAATTTTACCAAATCGGTGCATAATAGTAAAGTCAAAACCTTCAGGAATTACAGTGGTTTGGGTGTTTATAAGCTGCTTATTTTTAAAAGCATTGACATATTCTTTTTGCTGAGCAGTTAAGCTTAGAAAAGAAATCATCAATCCTAATAATGTGAGACGTCTCATTTTTGAGCTTTTAAAGTTCTAATATAATTGATGAGTTGCCAACGCATTTCCTCATTTAAAGAGTGTTTGTAGGGCACCATCATACCTTTTCCGTTTGATAGCTTCCAGAATAATTCTCCATCCGATTGAATTTGCACATCTTTATCTGCAAAGCTTTTTGGTTTTGGATTTAATCCAGCACCTGCCGGCCCATCGCCTAAACCGTTTTTACCATGACACGTCCAGCACAATTTGGAATATAATTTTTGTCCTTTTTGTGCAGCAATAATATTCCCTTCATAAGGATTGACTATATTCTTAGACTCCTCTGGTGCGGTCCAATTTTCTTGGGCATAGCTAGAGCTAGCAACTAAAAATAGAATAAGAATAGCAAAGACTCTCATAAAGTAATGTAAAAGTACAAAGATACGACCTAAATGCTATAAATCGAATTTTATTCCCTGTGCAAGAGGAAGCTCATCCGAATAGTTTATTGTATTAGTTTGTCGACGCATGTATATTTTCCAAGCATCAGAACCAGACTCCCTTCCGCCGCCAGTTTCTTTTTCACCTCCGAAAGCACCACCAATTTCAGCACCCGACGTACCAATATTTACGTTGGCAATACCACAGTCTGAACCAGCATATGACAAGAATTTTTCTGCATCTTTAATGGTTGAGGTCATTATAGATGATGATAAGCCTTGAGGAACATCGTTTTGTATTACAATTGCGTTTTCAACATCACCTTTGTATTTGATGAGGTATAATATTGGTGCAAAGGTTTCGTGTTGAACTATTTCAAAACTGTTTTTAGCCTCTACTATAGCTGGCTTAACGTAACACCCACTTTCGTAGTCGCCGCCTTTTAAAACACCTCCTTCAACCAAGATTTTACCACCCTCTTTAATAGCGTGTTTCAATGCAGATAAATACATGGTTACGGCATCTTTATCGATTAGTGGCCCAACGTGATTATTTTCGTCTAATGGGTTACCAATCTTGATTTGTTCGTAAGCGCCTACAACAGCATCTTTTACCTTGTCATAAACAGATTCGTGTATGATTAAACGACGCGTAGACGTACACCTTTGACCACAGGTTCCAACAGCACCAAATACAGCACCAGGAACAACAATTTTTAGATCAGCAGTAGGAGTAATTATTATAGCGTTGTTTCCACCAAGTTCTAATAGTGATTTTCCAAATCGCTCAGCCACTCTAGCGCCTACAATTTTACCCATTCTTGAAGATCCTGTTGCAGAAATAAGCGGCATACGCTTGTCAGACGTCATCATTTCACCAACTCTATAGTCTCCAGTAACGATACAAGAAATTCCCTCAGGTAAATCATTGTCTTCTAAGACTTCGGCAATTAAATTTTGACAAGCTACGGAACAAAGAGGTGTTTTTTCTGAACCCTTCCATACACAAACATCGCCACATATCCAAGCTAAAGCAGTGTTCCAACACCACACAGCCACCGGGAAGTTAAAAGCAGAAATAATACCAACAACACCTAATGCATGGTACTGTTCGTACATTCTATGGTTCGGACGCTCAGAGTGCATTGTAAGACCATGAAGTTGCCTTGAAAGGCCAACAGCGAAATCACAAATGTCAATCATTTCTTGAACCTCGCCCAAACCTTCTTGGTAAGATTTTCCCATTTCGAAAGAAACCAACTTTCCTAAAGCTTCTTTATGCTCCCTTAATTTATCGCCAAACTGACGAACAATTTCACCTCTTTTGGGAGCAGGAATAGTTCTCCAATGTTTGAAAGCAGATGTGGCAGAAACCATTACCTTTTCATAATCGCTTTCGGTTGTACACTTTACCTTTCCAATAAGCTCACCCGTAACAGGAGAAAAAGACTCTATAACATCTCCACTAGAAAAACATTCATTTCCTGTTGAGCTTCCCTCGTTTATTTCATTTAATCCCAGCTCTTTTAAAGCTTTAGTTATTCCAAAAGTATCGTTCATAAAATTGTTTGTCAATTAGTTAGTTATGATAAAAGTTTAAAAATATCGTTTCCGTTGGCATAGATTACAAGCCCCAACAGTAATATAATCCCTACAGTTTGTGCGTATTCCATTACCTTTTCGTTTGGCTGACGACCCGTTAACACTTCATAAAGAAGGAAAACCACATGGCCACCGTCTAATGCTGGTATTGGAAGTAAGTTAAGCACAGCCAACATGATAGATAAGAAGGCTGTTAGGCTCCAAAAACGCTGCCAATCCCAAACAGAAGGGAAAATATTTCCTATTGAAATAAAGCCGCCAACAGATTCTGGAGATTGTTTTATTAATTTAAACTGCTTTAGATAATTAGCAATCTCAACACCAGTTTTTGTTAGAGCTGCGGGTATTACACTAATGGCGTTATATTGTTCTTTTTCAAATTCATAAAGAGTAGAAAAAGGCCTTAGCTGAACCCCCATTACACCTTCTGCGAGAAATACATCAAACGAAATTTCTTCACCACCTCTATCAACTAATACAGAGGCTGTATCGCCCTTTAATGTTGGCGTGTATTGCATAACATCTCCCGCATAACTCATGTTTCTATTGTTAATTTTGAGGATTTTGTCACCAACCTCAGCGCCAGCCGATTGCATTACTGATGTTTCTGAAAAACCATCAATGATAAAAGGAATATTTGGTGTAAATAGTTTTGTTTTTGCCAACACTTGACTTTTTACCTCTTCCGTAAACGGAACATCTACCATAACACCTCCTCTAGTAACGGTTACTAGCTTAGCATCATCTAATATTAGCCGCTCAATAACCTCAGGGTGAAGGGCTCCGCTTTCACTTGCAAATCGCTCTACCACCTTATTGTCAATGGAGTAAATCATATCTCCCTCTTGAAAACCTGCCGCTAAGGCTAAGGAGTCGCAATGAATACCATAGGTTGCTTTTTCACTTGGCAGATACTTCTCTCCCCAAATAACTAAACTGAAGGAGTATATAACGAAAGCCAAAATGACATTTACAGTAACGCCACCAAGCATAATAATAAGTCGTTGCCAAGCTGGTTTTGAACGAAACTCCCAAGGCTGAGGCTCTTTCTTCATTTGATCAGTATCCATAGACTCATCAATCATTCCAGATATTTTAACATAGCCCCCAAGAGGAAGCCAACCTACACCATATTCAGTATCGCCAACTTTCTTTTTAAACAAAGAAAACCAAGGGTCAAAGAAAAGGTAAAATTTTTCTACTCGTGTTTTGAATAGTTTTGC
>PKDP01000083.1 GCA_002862585.1 Flavobacteriales bacterium
AAGAGCATATATATCAGATGCTGAATACCTTGGAATAGAGGTTTCATCGCCAGGTGCAAATCGTTTACCTTGACCGAGCAATGCGTTGTCATATTCCTTTACAGGGATTCCACCAAACCATTTAACCAATTCAAAATGGTAATAAGCTCTTAAAAAACGAACCTCTGCTACCATTTCTAATCTTCCGTCAAAGTCGGTCTTGTCTTGAAATTCTAGAAAGTAATTGGCACGTTTAACACCTGCAAACATCCAATTCCATACATCACGTAAGTTGCTATTTACTGGAGTATGAGTCATATCGTCAATTTGCTGAAATCCAATAACATCTGTTGCACTTTCACCTCCACATAATGTATTGTCAGATGCAATTTCACCTAATAGATTATTGACATAAGTTGCTTGTAGTAAGTCATAAACACCAACTAGTGCTAGATAATAATCTGTTTCAGAATTAAAATAATTTTCTGAATCAATTAGATAGTTTTCTTCCTCGTCTAGGAACTTGTCTTCACAAGAGTAAATTCCGAAGGCTAATAATAAGCCCAGGACTCCTAGTAATATGTTGTTATTTGTTTTTTTCATTGTACTGTATTTTAAAATGAAATATTAAGTCCTAATAAATATTGTCGTGTCACTGGATAAAAACCAGGGTCAATCCCTCCTCCAACTGCATTTCCTGATGTAGCCGCAGGATCAAAACCTTTATACTTAGAAAAAGTAAAGGCGTTATTTACAGAAGCATACACTCTAAATTTAGAAATACCAAATTCTTCTAGATTTGAAATGCTATATCCAAATTGGATATTTTGAATGCGTAAAAAAGAGGCGTCTTCTACAAAGAAATCTGAAAACAACTTATTGGACGTTGCTCCCGTGGTGGCTCTAGGAACTTCATTACTTGTCCCTGGGCCAGTCCACCTATCTAAGTAATAATCAAGTCTATTGACATTAGGTTGATCCCTCTCATAATTGCGAACCATGTCCTTCCCTAACTCCGCATAAGCATAAGCAGAAAAATCAAAGTTTTTATAATCAATCGCCAAATTGAATCCCATAATGTAGTCTGGAAGCGGCTTTCCAATAAAGGTACGGTCGTTGGCATCAATTATACCATCTTGGTTGACATCCACAAAACGTAAGTCTCCAGCTTGAGCAGCATTGCCAAGCCCCGCTTGAGAAGGGTGCGCATCTACCTCTGCTTGCGTTTGGAAAATACCATCCGTTTGGAGCCCATAAAAATAACCAATGGATTGACCCACTTCCATTCTAGAAGGTGCCAATTGACCAATTCCAAACGAACCCCCTTCCAAGGCCACGTCCGAATTGATTGAAATAACTTCACCTTCAAGCTGGGTAATATTATAACCCACATTAAAGGATAAATTATCATTGACCGCATCACTGTAGTTTAGCATCAATTCAAACCCTTTTGTTCTCGTCGTTCCTGCATTGACAACAGGTGTTCCTGAGCCTGGAGCAGTAGCCCCTAAAATTCCTGAAAAGGGCAATCCCGGTATGAGAAGATCTACACGATCTTCTGAAAAGTAATCGGCTACAATTTCTATTTTATTACCAAACAGCTGTGCATCCAAGCCAATGTCTAACTTTTCCGCTGTTTCCCATGAGGCAACAGGATTTGGCAGTGGTCCTAGCGCCGTTCCATTGGTCAAAGCGTTGTCAAAAACGTAGGTTGCTTCTCCACTAAGAGTCGCTCTGTACAAATCACTCCCCACCAAATTTCCAAGCGTTCCATAACTAGCTCTTAGCTTTAAAAAATTAATAAAAATGTTGTCTTGTAAAAAGACTTCATCTGAAATTTTCCAGCCGGCTGTTACAGATTTAAAATGATCAGCTCTGAAATCCTTGTCAAAGGCAGAGGAGGCGTCTCTACGCAACATGGCTGAGAAGAAATATTTACCTTTATAATCGTATTGCAACCTTCCAAAGTAAGACAACAATCTATTGTCATAAGTATAAGAACCAGTTTCTCTGGCGTCATTAGTACCTGTAGTCAGTGCAATATCTGCGAAATCCCAAGAATTGTTTGGTACGTCATATCCTGTAGCAAATAGGCCATCGCCCCAATCTTTGGTCACTGCCATTCCCACAGTTACTTCAGCGGTGTGATTGTTAAAAAAGGTGTTCTTGTAATTTATAAATGTATCCCAAGTATAGGAATTGTATTGTTGTTTGTTTTGACTGACAGTACTGCGGTCGGTATTAAAAACTTTTCCAGCTCCGTAATTTACAATGGGTGAAAATGATTTGGCCTTGTCGTTATAAGATTTAAAACCCATTCGTGTGGTCGCTGTCAATCCATCTAAAACTTTGTATTCCAATTGAAAATTACCTTCAATACTGTTTCCAAAATAGGAATTGTAAGTATCTCTAATCTGAGAAAATGGATTGATAATTTCATTTCCAAATAAGCCTCCTAAATCTTCTTGATTCAAGGCAAATAGTGGTGAATAACTAATTGCATTAAAAAGTACAGAACCCAAGCCAGATTCATTGATAGTTTTTCTGCTGTTTGCAAAATAATTGAGGTTTAATGTGGTTGTTAGTTTCTCAGAAACATCAATGCCAAGGCTTAGCTTTACATTGTCTCTAACAAAATTAGATTTATCACTTGCAATAATTCCTTCTTGATCTAGGTGTGAAGCGCCTAAATAATAAGTTACATTGTCGGTACCACCTGAAAGACTAATGTTGTGATTGGTAATATTTGCTGTATCGAAAAGATTGTCCTGCCAATCAGTGTTATTCCCTAAATTATTTAAATTTGGAAAAGGAAGCGATTCGCCATTAGCAGCATAACTTTCATTTAATAGAGCGGCATACTCCACATTATTTAATAATGACAGTTGCTTTGAGGTTTCTTGAACCCCTGTATAAACGTTATATGAAACTTTTGGTGCAGCATTTTTAGAACCTTTTTTGGTGGTTACCAGAATAACCCCATTGGCACCTTCTATTCCATAAATGGCTGCCTGTGCATCTTTAAGGACCGTCAGGGACTCAATGTCATCTGGGTTGATACTATTCATAGAGGCAATGTATCCGTCTACAACCACCAATGGATCGTTGTCCGAATTACTACTCACACCACGGATAAGAACTCGAAATCCACTCCCTGGCGAACCAGAAGATGAAGTTACGGAAACTCCCGAGGCACGTCCTTGAAGGGCTTGAGACACATCCACGGGTTTCAATTTCTCAATGGTTTCAGACTTTACCATAGAAACGGATCCTGTCAAATCTTTTTGGCTTTTAGAGCCGTAACCAATTAGTATCACCTCGTCTAAAGCTTGATTGTCTTCTTTTAATAGAATTTCCATACCTGTAGTGGCCGCCAGCTCTTGAATTTCAAAGCCAAGATAGGTGAATACTAGAATAGAACCTGAAGAGACATTGGATAATGAGAAGTTTCCATCAAAATCTGATACGGTACCGTTAGAAGTATTTTTAACTATAATATTAACACCTGGAAGTGGCATGTTGTCAACACTGGACTTGACTGTTCCTGAGGCTGAAAACGTTTGCGAAAAGACAAATGAAGCACACAAAAAAGTCAGCAAAAAGGAATAAATTATTCTTTTCATAAAATTTGATTTGTTTGATTTTGTTAAAGGTATCATAACACATCGTATGTGCAAAAAAATAAAACGCTACAAAAAACATACAGCGGGTGAAAAGTAATTGCTAACAGCAAAACATTAAGTTTTAAGAAGAGATATGAGACCTTAAAGATACAAACCGAAAAGTAAAACAACTTATAAATTGCAAATAATGTTGGGGAAGTGTATAGGTTTTATTTGTACTCCTTGAACATTAAAGTGCTAGAATATAGTCAGTCAGGCTAGATTTTGGAGCTAAATCCATCTTTTTGCGCAAACGATATCGCTTTACCTCTACACTTCTTGGGGAAATATTTAAAAGTGGGGCTATTTCTTTTGAAGCTAAATTTAAACGCAAATAGGCACATAGTTTTAAATCGTTAGGGGTTAAAATTGGGTGCTTTTCTTTGACCAGTTTTAAAAAGTCTTTATCCGCATTGTCAAAAGCTTCTTTAAAAAGTTTCCAATCGTCAGTATTGTTTAAATTATTATCAATAATTTTAATGACTTTGCGAATTCCATTGGGGGTGTTTTGTTCCTGAATCCCTTTTTTAATTGTGTTTAAGAATTCGTTTTTCTTAATTAAACTCATGGTTGAAATTGCGAGCTCTCGGTTTTTACTATCTATAGCAATCTCTAATTTTTCATTTTTGAGCTGCATTAGTTTTTGACTGCTCTCCAACTCATTTAAGGCTATTTCTTTTTGAGACTTCAAAAGCAAAGCTTTTTGTTGGTTTTTATAATATCGCTTATATATATTGTGTATAAGTACCGACATAATTATCAATAAAATAATATAGACAGTAATGGCAGGAATGGACAAAAACCAAGGCCGATGAATGACCACAGCGAAGGAGGCTTCATTAATCGTTTCTGTGTTGCCTACCTTACCTTTGACCTTAAAAATATAATTTCCGAAAGGTAAATTCTCAAAAATTTGAGACGTTTTAGATGACCAACTTGACCAACCTTGTGACCATCCTTCAAGTTTATAAGAATAATTGGCCTCTACAATGTTACCGTATTGGGGAACACTATATTCAAAGTACAGATTGTTTTTTTTGTAATTTAATAGCGCATATTTATTCAAATCCAGTGCTTTTTTGAGTCCATCTTTGGGGTTTGCCATGGCTAAATTAATTTCAATCTTCTGACGGTTATCCAACTTAGGTAAATCACCTCTAAGGATGAAATAAGAGTTGGACGAGCCTAAGAGAAACTCATTTTCACTAATTCTAGTCAAGTTTTCAAATCCCATAACTACATTTCTAAAATTTGAATATACAATTGGAATTTGCTCAATTTTTGGCTTGTTACTAATGACTCCTGGTGACATCATTAGAATATTATTTTTATTAAAACACCATTTCATATCCAGGGTTGAATTGATATCCAAAAGCGTTGTAGTTACACTAAAATCATTTAACATTTCGGGTGTTAAATTGGTTGACTTCTGGAATGTGTTTGTGCTTTTTTCTAGAACATAAACACCACTGGATGAGGTGTAGTAATAATCATCTAAAAAATTTAAAAAATTAGATCCACTGCCCTTATTAATGTCTTCAACCAATTCATGG
>PKDP01000059.1 GCA_002862585.1 Flavobacteriales bacterium
TAGCACCTATGCTTGGTTTCATGGGTACTGTAATTGGTATGATTGGTGCCTTTGATGCTATTGAAGCAGCAGGTGATATTTCTCCATCTTTAGTTGCTGGAGGTATTAAAGTAGCACTTTTAACAACGGTATTCGGTCTTATCGTAGCGATGATACTTCAAATCTTTTACAACTATATAGTTGCTAAAATTGACAGCATCGTAAACACTATGGAAGATTCATCTATTTCTTTCGTAGACATTTTAGTAAAAAATAAAATCAAATAAAGCATGTCAGATTTTCTAATCAACGCTGGATTGATTCTTACCTATATAATGATAGCCGTTGCTGCTCTTGCAGCCATCGTTTATCCGCTTATGTTCTTGGCAAAGAATCCGTCTAAAGGCAAAAACGCGCTGATGGGAGTGGGTGGATTGGTGCTTATTTGCATCGTCTCATACATTATCGCATCAGGAGATATTATGAACTTCCCTGGTTCTGAAAAGTTTGGAATGACTGAAGGCTCTACCAAAAGAGTGGGAATGGGTTTAATTACCTTTTATATTCTATCTATTGGAGCTATTGTTGCAGTTCTTTATGCTGAACTAGGGAAACTATTTAAAAAGTAGAACTATGGCAAGAAGAGCAAAAGGCGCATCAGAAATCAATGCAGGCTCTATGGCCGATATTGCTTTCTTACTTCTTATCTTCTTTTTGGTAACCACTACCATGGACGTAGATACGGGATTGGCTCGTAAACTACCTCCAATGCCTGAAGAAGAAATTGAACAAGACGACTCTCAAATTAAAGCCAAGAACATCTATGTGGTTCTTATCAACTCCAATAATCAGTTGCTAGTTGAGAATGAATTCCTAGATATTTCTCAGCTTAGAGCAGGGGCTAAAGCCTTTATTAACAATAACGGTAGAGACCCCGAATCATCAGACAACCCACAAAAAGCCATTATATCATTGCAAAATGATAGAGGCACTTCATACGAAACCTATATACAGGTGCAGAATGAATTGGCCGCAGCTTATCGTGAATTAAGAGATGCCAGTTCAATGAAAAAATTTGGTTTGATGTACAGCGATTTATCGAAGCGTCAACAAAAGGAAGTTAGAAAAGAATATCCTCAAAAGATTTCTGAAGCAGAACCTAAAAACATAGGAAAGTAATTATGTCTAAGTTTAAAAAAGATAACAACAAAGATACTCCGGGTATCTCAACAGCATCCTTACCTGATATTGTTTTTATGCTGTTATTTTTCTTCATGGTAACAACTGTAATGCGTGAGACAACCATCATGGTAAAACAAAGCCTTCCGCAAGCCAGTGAAATCCAAAAATTAGAGAAAAAATCTTTAGTAAGCTACATTTACATAGGAAGTCCTGTTGAGCGAATGCAAACAACTTACGGTACTAAAGCCCGTATTCAATTGAACGATGCTTTTGCTACTGTGGATGACATCCCTCAATACATCACAGCAGAACGTGCTGCAAGAAATGAAAAAGAGGTGCCTTTCATGACAACTTCTATCAAAGTTGATAAAGACACTAAAATGGGAATCGTAACGGACGTAAAACAAGAACTCCGTAAGGCTAACGCCCTCAAGATAAATTACTCTACGAGAAAAGCGGTACAATAAGATTTTCAAGAAATAATTTAAACCCTCTTTAGAGGGCTTTTTTTATGCCTTTTTGAGAGAAATTTCTCTAAGCAAATACAACAATAAACCCATAGAAAGAAAGGAAATCAATAGCATAGACGTTTGCCCCTCATTAACTCCTATGGTTTCAACATCTACTGTAAGCCTTCCCTTTGCAACCATATAATATAGGATAACCGCCACCGCATTATTCACAAAATGAGCTAGAATTGGAAGCCAAATGGAACCGCTCCAATAAAACATATAGCCCAAAAGACCACCAATTAAAAAACGAGGGAAAAAGCCTAAAAACTGTAAGTGAATAGCACTAAAGAGAAATGCCGTTATCCAAATACTCAAATGAACTTTACCACTCCATTTTGATAACTCTTTTTGAATAACTCCTCTGAAAAGTAATTCTTCACCCAAAGCAGGTATAATGGCAATAATGAGAATATTAACCGCTAAGCCAAGGGGAGTATTAACCGCTAAAAAAGCTTCAGTAATCGCCATCGCTTTAGCCTCAGCCGCTCTCATCCAAGCCTCTACCGACTCTAAAAAGCCAGGCAAATGTAACTGCTCATTCCAAAGAGATATACCATTAATTAAGGGCATGGCAAAAAACATAATCACAGCGGTAAGCATCAACTGTTGTCGGCTAACAGATTTAAAAGACAGTGAATTGCCACTTAAGTATGCAAAAAGAAAAGGAGGCACAATAAATATTCCCACCGAACTCCATGCCTGTAAAAACTTCATTGAAAAAATGGTATTTTCATTTTGTAAATCAGTCAATGAAGAGGCTCCAAATAGTAGTGAGCCTGACATCCCAATGAGGCTCGCTACAAAAAAACAAACAAAGATGAGAAGGAATAATAGAAAAAACTGCTTGGATAACAAATGTGATTGATAAATCCCTTTAAGCTTCATAGAAAATAATATTTAATTAGTTTTGCAACTGATGAGTGTAAAGATAGGTAATATCGATTTAGGAGAATTTCCGCTGCTGTTAGCTCCAATGGAAGACGTAAGCGACCCTCCCTTCCGAGCGTTGTGCAAAAAAAACGGTGCTGACGTAATGTTTACCGAATTCATCTCTTCGGAAGGACTCATTAGAGATGCCGTAAAGAGTACGCAAAAATTAGACTTCTTCGACTACGAACGCCCATTGGCTATCCAAATTTTCGGACATGATATTGAGTCTATGAAGCAAACCACTCGAATATGCGAGAAGGTAAATCCTGACTTTATTGATATCAACTACGGTTGTCCTGTAAAGAAAGTAACTTGTAAAGGTGCTGGTGCAGGAATTTTGCAAGATATTCCTAAAATGGTATCTATGACTAAAGAGATTGTCAATTCTACCCACCTGCCAGTAACTGTAAAAACAAGACTCGGTTGGGACGATAACAGTAAGCATATAGTTGAAGTTGCCGAACGCCTGCAAGATGTTGGTATAAAAGCCATAGCCATACACGGACGAACGCGAAAACAAATGTATAAAGGAGAAGCCGATTGGAGTTTGATTGCCGATGTGAAGAACAACTCACGCATGAATATTCCAGTCTTTGGGAATGGTGATGTAGACAGTCCAGAAGCAGCTAAACTAAAACGAGACAAATACGGCATTGACGGTATAATGATTGGTCGTGCAGCTATTGGCTACCCATGGATATTTAATGAAATAAAACACTATTTAAAGACAGGCGAGCATCTAGAAAAGCCAACGATGTTAGACAGAATAAAAACGTGTAAAGAGCATTTGGAATTTTCATTAAAATGGAAAGGACCTATTCTTGGCGTAGTAGAAACGCGACGACACTACACCAATTATTTCAAACACATCCCAAACTTCAAAGAATACAGAATGCGATTAGTTACGGCTCAAGAATCTGAAGAGCTTTTTGATATTCTTGATGAAATAAAAATAAAATTTGTCGATTATGCATTTATTTAAACCTTTATCCTTTTTACTTATTGGGACTATCGTATTAATGTCATCATGCAAAAAAGAAGAAGGTTGTACTGATATGCTAGCGCTAAATTATAACTTAAATGCGCTTGAAGATAACGGTTCTTGCAATTATTTGAGTGAAAATTTTGAAGGTGTATATTATATTAATGATAGTATTACTGGTGGCATGATACCTAGTGAATGGAAAGCAGAACGAAACTATACATTAGAAATCGTTCAAAATGAAAATAGTCCAAGCCAAATTATTTTAAAAAATTGGGCGAATATTTACACTTATGCTGATAACCCGTCAGAGAACTATACACAAGTTACTGCTGAAGTGGATGGAGACAGTTTGTTTGTCAACTCACAAGAAATAAATAACACTGAAGGCTATTACACTCATAATAGCTTCGGTATGATAACAGGAGATTCTATTTTTTACAATTTTAAATACGAAAACTTTTTTGGAGAGGTTTTTTGGGGGATAGCTAGCGGAATTAAACTACAATGAAAGAAACCAGAATAAATAAATACCTCAGCGAGGCAGGCTATTGCTCACGAAGAGCTGCCGACAAGCTCATTGAAGAAGGTAGAGTTACTATTAATGGTGAGGTACCACTTATGGGGACTAAAATTGTAGAAGGTGATGTCGTAAAAGTAGACGGTAAAAGCGTTGTCAAAAAGGATGAAAAAGCCGTTTACCTCGTGTTAAATAAGCCAAGAGGAATTGTGTGCACTACGGACACTCGAGTAGAAAAAGACAATATTATTGATTTCCTAAACTATCCTAAACGCATCTTCCCCATCGGAAGACTTGACAAAGCCAGTGAGGGACTTATCTTACTGACAAATGATGGCGATATCGTCAATAAAATACTGAGAGCAAGAAATAACCACGAGAAAGAATACATCGTTCAAGTCAACAAACCCATTGACAACGACTTTATTAAAAATATGAGTCAGGGCGTACCTATATTGGATACCGTCACACGGCCATGTAAAGTAGAACAACTCAGTAGAGTACGTTTCAAAATTATTCTTACCCAAGGGCTAAACCGACAAATACGCCGAATGTGCGAATACCTCGGCTACCACGTACAGCAGCTCAAACGAGTACGAATAATGAATATTCATTTGGACTTACCCAACGGAAAATACAGGGAAATGACGAAAGAAGAATTCAGAGAGCTCAATAATTTGTTGGCAGACTCCTCTAAAACAATAGATGATTAAAGCAGCTGCTTGCTCAATTGCCTTGACGGAATAATACTTGCTATGCTCCCTATTCCCATAACTACTGAGAGAACTACTAAAACATCAATAGCTTCTACAACCACCGGGTAACTATCCACAACAAAAGACCCATTACCCATTTTGACTACTCCAAAATAGATTTGTACATAGGCTATCGCCAAACCGAATACTAAACCAATTATAGCTCCAAAAGCTGTAGTCAAAAGCCCTTCATAGAATAATATATTTTTTATTAATGCCCGACTGGCTCCAAGATTAGAAAGCAATTCTATATCCTTCTTCTTTTCAATCAATAACATCGTTAGTGAGCCAATAATATTAAAGGTGGCAATGATTAAGATA
>PKDP01000018.1 GCA_002862585.1 Flavobacteriales bacterium
ATTTCACAAATAATTTGCCTAAGTGATATTCTTCGATTATTCGTTTTGAAAGAGATAACCCTAAGCCCCATCCTCTTTTTTTAGTGGTAAAACCTGGCTCGAAAATACGTTTGAAATTATTTTTTGAAAGTCCCTTGCCATTGTCTTTAATTTCGACATTTAAAAATTCTGCTTTTGATTGAATGGTAATTGTGATTTTGCCTTTTCCATTCATAGCATCAGCCGCATTTTTGCATATGTTTTCAATTACCCATTCAAACAGCGTGGCGTTAATAGGGGCATTAGCGTCATTACATTGATTATCTAGAGTTATAATGACGTTTGATGAAAGTCTATTCTGCAAATAACTCACAGACTTTGATAAAATATCGTAGATGTTTTGGTTATCCAAATTTGGTTTTGAACCAACTTTTGAGAAGCGTTCAGTAATTGTTTCTAGTCGG
This sequence comes from Flavobacteriales bacterium, assembly GCA_002862585.1. Classification (GTDB taxonomy): domain Bacteria; phylum Bacteroidota; class Bacteroidia; order Flavobacteriales; family UBA7312. Next base: position 444 of record PKDP01000018.1, read on the forward strand.
ACGACATCCTTATTTATTTCCTCACTTATTTCGAACATGCCCTCTTTGTTTTTTAATATTTCAACCCAAGCCATCAGAGAGGAAAGAGGAGTGCCTATTTGGTGAGCAGTTTCTTTTGCCATACCTGCCCAGACTAAATTTTGTTCTGATTTTCGGGAACGGTTAAATGCTAAATATGCAATTAATATGAAAAAGAAGATGACTACCAATTGAAGGAAAGGGTAAAAACGAAGCTGAGAAAGTATATATGAATCTTTGTAATACAGGTACTGAGTTAGAATAACTTCTCCATTCATAGTTGCTTCTATTTTAATGGGCTCATGTTGTTCGTTCATTATCTCTAACTGTTTTTTGAGATACGCATCACGTAATTTCCTGTCAGGTAGATTTCTATCACCTATTATTTCACCAACTTCATTAGTAAGGATAATAGGAATAGTAGTATTTTCTTGCATTATCCTACTTGCCAGAATATTATTTGTTGGGCCCATACCTGAGTTTACTAATTGATAGGTTGCTTCTGCCCAAAGCTCTATTTTCTTGCGTTCTTCTTTATCGAGTTCACTAACTAAATTATTGGTATAGCTTAAAGAAACTAGTGCGATAATACTTGCAAAGATTACAAGAAGAATTTTCCAATTCTTTCTTTTACTGTATATGTTTATTCCTCCCATTCAATGATACTGTCGTAGTCAGGCTGGTCTTCAATTTGTTGTTCAGATGGTTTGTCGCCAAACTCACTTTTTACAACATCTTTTAACATTTTCTTTTCTTTTTTGAAGCCCTTGTCAAGTGATTCTCTCAGTTTTAGTGTATTGTACGAAATATCTGGTTTGTCAACAGATCCTTTCATTTTTAGGAAAAGAGTCATGCCTTTAATTCCATCGTCTTCAACTACACCAAATTCTGAAACTCTTTTTTTGTGTTTTCTTTTGAATTTATTACCTAATATTTCGTTCAACAAAATCTTAAATTCATAATCCATTTCATTGTCAAATGTATGACTTCCTGATCCAGCTATATCCAATGCTGAGGAATAAATTTCCATAAATGGAATTTCAATTTTGTTGTTTTTTATCTCAATTTGGTTCTCTAAGTTAGAAAATTTTATTCGTTTTAGCTCATTTACACTGATGTAGTCGGACATTTGCATGAGAGGTTCAAACTTTAATAGTTCACCGTTATTTATATTAACATCTATAAAAGAATACAAGTGATCGTCAATAGGATTAAAGTATTTATCCCACTCATTTCGTAAGTAAATCTCTGAGTCTATTTTACCTTTTAGGTGTTTATGCCTCATGGTGCTTTGTCCGAAATTATGAAACTCATAAAACAACTGTCGTACATTAATATTATCTAGTAAAGTTGTACTGATTAGCCTAATCTTTCCTTCTCTTAATTGCTCAAATGTTAGGTTAGAAGTGATTTTTCCTGACATGGTTTCAAGCTCAATATTATTGACGTTTAGTTTTTTGTTTTTGTACTTAATATCGCTGTGAAAATTCCGCATATGAAAACGGTCGTAGGTGAAATCATCTAAGTTGAATTTCACATTAGCGATAATGTCGTCTGGTAGTTGAACGGCTTTTGCTTCGCTTGAGTTAGTTTGCGAAGTAGTATCGCTTTGCATTAATTCGTCAAATATCATCCACTTAGAGTTAAATTCACCGGCAATTTTTAAGGACGAATTTTTTAAGAACAGGTAAGAGAATACATTTTCAATAGCACCAATAAATTTGAACTTAGTTTCTTTGGCGAGCGTACCTTCCAAACGTTCAATGTCTAAATGGTCATCAACAACTTTTAATTTTACATTTGAGTTAGAGAGTTTTGGACTCTGTTCGTCAATGGCGAGGCTTAAGTTTTCAATGGAAATGTCTGCGGACTTTTTAGCCATTGCAATATCGTAGTCAATATTATTTTTCACGCCTATATTTCCGAAGTATGACACTTCGTAAGTGGCATTTCCGTCAATTGATTTTAGGTCTGATTTGTAGCCCCATTTTTCAAGTTCAGATAGATTGAGTTGAGAAGAGATATTAGCTTTAACTTTAGGGTTTTCAAGCCCATTGATGGTGGCATTGGCTAAAATTGGTTCATTGTTGGCTATGAGCTGAATGTCTTTCAAATCTATTTGAGTGGTTTCATCTGTTCTTTTAGCCCCATTAGTGTAATTCCCATCTAGTGACAATTGTTCCAAATCAAAAGGAATAACATCACTTTTCACTGTTCCATTTTTCAGCGTAAAGTCAATATCAATTGCGGCTTCTTTTTGTTGGTCGGTTATAAATTTGAGTCTGAACGAACTTTTTCCTGAAATATAGTAATCTTCAAGTGCAGACAAATAATCTTTAGGGAGAATATCTAATGTGGAAACGATGTCAAACTCATTGGCTATTAAATCTACTTTTAAAGTTTCATTATTTTGTTTTACTTCTAAATTAAAAGGAATATCTCGGACGCTTAAGTTAGTAATAATGTCAATACCAAATGAGTCAATTGACATTTCAGTATTTAAATTGACATTTTCATTTGGAAGATGATTGACATTGTTTAATGATAATTTTCTGTTTAATAGTTGAGCATCGATATCAATAAATGTATTGTTGTCTTCAATATTTAATTTCAGAAGGGTTTCTTTATTTATAAACTCACTCGCCAAGCCATCATCAACAAATTTTATTTTAACGTTATTAAGTGCTACATTTTCCAGTCCAAAGTCTATGCTTTCAGACTCAGCAGAATCGTTTTTAGTATTCCATATTTCATAGTTTGGAAGTCCATCTTTATAGTAAATTGATATATAGCCATTGGCTAGAGAAATTTCTTGAATTATATAGGTTTTGTTGTAAAGGTCTATTGCGTTGAATTTTACATTTATTTCATCTATTTTACAGAGCGTATCTTCTTGAAAAGCATCCAATATCATAAGTTTGTCAAACTTAACACTTACGTAAGGGAAATTTTTGATGGCAGAAAACGAAATATCGCCTACCGAAATTTCAGATTTAAGCTGTTTGTTGACTTCTTCAATTACAATTTGTTCTAGATTATCTTGTTTCAGATAAACCAAAGTAGCAGATGCTCCGAAGACAAGAACGCCTAAGATTATAAGGGTCAGAATAATTCGCTTTGCTATTAGCATAATTTTTTAACGGCTATAATTCAAAATTTAGTATTGGACTTATATCATCTTTAGCATAGATATTTCTTTTTCTGATAAAAACCTGTGGCGTCCTCTAGCAATATTTTTTTTGGTTAGACCAGCAAAATAAACTCTGTCCAATTTAACAATTTTATAGCCAATATTTTCAAAAACATTTTTTAGAGTGCTGTTTTTACCGATATGTATTTCTACACCAACTTCTTTTTTTGGTGAGTTTTGAATGTATGAAATAGCCTCTATATCTACTTTATAACCGTCAACCATCACGCCGTCAACGATTTTTTGCATATCCGATGACTTTAGGTTTTTATCTAAAGTTACATGAAAGATTTTCTTTACGCGTATTCTAGCACTAGTTAGCTTTTTAGAAAGCTCACCATCGTTAGTAAAGAGGAGTAGCCCTGATGTTTGTTTGTTGAGTCTGCCAACAGGATAAATACGCTCTTTGCATGCTTTGTCTATTAATTCAAACACATTTTTTTTCCTTGGGTCGTCGTTTAAGGTTAAAAAGTCTTTTGGCTTGTTGAGTAATAGGTACCGTTTTGTTTCCGAATTTATGGTTTCATTATTGAATTTTACGGTATCGGACTCTAATACTCTAAAGCCCATTTCGATTATAATTTTACCATTCACCTCCACTAAGCCAGCTTTTATTAAATCATCTGCTTCACGTCTTGAGCTTATTCCCGAATGTGCAATAAATTGATTTAGTCGCATACCCGCTTTTATACTCTTAACGGCTTGTTTTGTTATTCTCTTTTTGAAAGACTTATTGTAAGGTTTTGGTCCTGATTTTTTGAAATCACTATTGCGAGAAGAGGACTTAGACGAACTGTACTTTCCTTTTGAAGCATTTGAGCTTCTCCCTTTATTCGCTGACCTATCAACCCTTTTATTTATTCGCTTTGCCATCTATCTCTTTTTTGCAAATGTACTAAATACACCTATTTAAAAGGCGTTTTGAATATGTTCTATCTTTTTATCTCTGGAATTGAGGATAATACCAATAATATCAAAGCGTAGTTCATTAGGTAAATTATGCTGATCGAGGTATGCTTCGGCAGCATCTCTCATGAGCTCTTGCTTTTTAATACTGACAAATTCTGATGGATTGCCAAATCTTGAACTGCGTCTGGTTTTAACTTCAATAAATACGATTTGTTTGTTGTGTTCAGCGATGATATCTATTTCGGCTTTTTGCCATCGCCAGTTGGAGTGCAATACGGTAATATTTTTTTGGCTCAAGTAGTTTTTAGCTAGTGTTTATCCCTTTTTTCCTAGCTCATGTGCTTCATTCATAGTAGAGTTTTGTTTTTTCACCGACCTCTAAGTGAACATTTTCGCCCAGCTTTATAGCTAAATTATTATCAATATGCCCAGCAGGAAAATTAAAGCAAATAGGAAAATCATACTCTGAAACGGTGTCCAAAATAATTTGTTCAGCTGTTTTTCCAAAAGGGATATTGTTGTCATTCATTTTTGTCATACCACCAACAATTAAACCCTCTAAAAGGACGAGTTTTCCGCTTCTCTTGAGGCTCATCATC
>PKDP01000036.1 GCA_002862585.1 Flavobacteriales bacterium
GCTGATATTCGAGAGATAGTCCTATTGAAAAATAGATTTACTGGTGAAACAGGTATGGCTGACACCTTGCAATATTACCGCGAAGAAAATCGGTTAATCGAGGCCGATAGCAAGTTCTAAAAACTCGAAAAACCCTCAACGAAAAAAACTAAGGAGAGACATCATGTCTACAGATTTAACTCGTCTTGAAAAAAATTTCATTAAGTTCCACACCAAAAACCCCGCTGTTTGGACTGAATTCCAACGGTATGCTTTTGAAGCAATAAGAGCAGGGAGAATTCGGTATTCAGCTAGATTTATCATTCACAAAATTCGATGGGACTCAGCAGTAAACACGAGTAAAACCAGCGCGTTCAAAATCGCAAATGATCACAGTCCCTACTACGCAAGACTGTTTAATAAAACTTTCCCAGAACACAACGACCTTTTTAAAACGATTCTGCCGGAAACTGAGGCTGATCAAACAGTACGTGAAAGCGTACACCTCCAAACGGAGATGGCGGTATGAGCCGCTATGTAATGGATATTGAGACGAACGGTCTACTGCATGAAATGGATAAGATTCATTGTGTAGGCTTACTCGATGTCGAGACAAATCAATACTTTGGATTTAAGCCAGACGAACTAGATCAAGCATTGAAAAAGATGATTAGTGCAGATGAGTTAATCATGCACAACGGCATTGCTTTTGATTTCCCTGCGATCAAGCTTATTTACCCGTGGTTTAAATACACTGGAAAGGTGACAGATACTTTAGTCTTATCTCGTCTGATCAAAGCTGATCTTTACACCGATGATGTGACTTCAGCAGTTCTCCCCGATGGGTTTCTTAAGCGCAATTACGGTTCTCATAGTTTAAAAGCTTGGGGACTGCGCTTGGGAAATCTTAAAGGCGATTACGATGGAGGATGGGAAGAGTTTAACCAGGATATGCTGGAGTACATGGAACAAGATTGTCGAGTCACATTTGACCTCTACAACCTTCTTCTTAAAGACAAAAACTTCTCACAACGATCTATCGAACTTGAGCATGACCTTGCTGAAGTTTGCTACAGGATTGGACGTAATGGTTGGACATTTGATGAAAAGATGGCTGGTGAGTTTTATGCGACTCTCGCTCAAAGGAGGCTCGAGTTAGAGAACGATTTAAGTAACTTGTTTGACCCTTGGGAGGTCAGGACTCCATTCACGCCCAAGGTCAATAATAAAAGCCGTGGATATGTTAAAGGTGAGCTTACCTACAAAGTAAAAGAGATACAGTTCAATCCAAATTCTCGAAAGCACATAGCCCATTGCTTAATCAAAAAATACGGTTGGAAGCCCAAGCAATTTACTCCAACTGGTGAACCAAAAATCGATGAGAACGTGCTTATCGACCTCCACTACCCAGAAGCTAAAAAGTTAGCTGAGTTTTTCTTGGTTCAAAAGAGAATAGCGATGCTTGCTGAAGGTAATGCCGCGTGGATGAAGTTGGTAGATAAAGACGGTAAGTTAAGGCATACGATTGTTAGTGGGAATTGTATATCGGGCCGCGCCAGCCATCGATCACCAAACCTAGCGCAGATCCCTTCAACAAGGGCTGTCTATGGCAAAGAGTGTCGTAGGTTATTTACTGCACCTAAAGGATGGACAGTACTTGGATCTGATCTCAGTGGTCTTGAGCTTAGAGCTTTAGCTCATTATCTGGATGACGATGGAGAATACGCTAATCAAATCCTGAGTGGTGACATCCATACTTTTAATCAAAATGCTGCCGGACTTTCTAACAGGGATCAGGCTAAATCTTACATCTATTCTGTCTGCTTCGGGGGAGGCGATAGTCTAATCGGAAAAATAGTAGGCGGTGGCCGCAAAGAAGGACAGCGGCTAAAAGCTGAATTCAACAAAAACATCCCTGCCTTTAAAAGACTCAACAATGATCTTCAACGTGTCTTCAAGGCCAAAGGTTTCATCACTGGGCTGGATGGCCGAAAACTATATGTAAGAAGTGAACACAGATTGTTATCACAACTACTGCAATCTTGCGGTGCAATTCTGTGTAAGGAATGGGTCAAGCTAATTGACTCTAATTTAACTAAAGACGGGCTATCAAGCTACATCATGGGCTGGATTCACGATGAAGTTCAAATTGCTTGTCCTACTACAGAAGAGGCAGAGTATGTCGGTAATTTATGTAAAAGATTGGCTAAAGAGGCAGGCGAAAACTACCAACTCCAAATCCCAATCGAATCTGAATATAACTTGGGACATTCTTGGTGCGACACCCACTAAATCCCAAGATCTGGCTGACAACGAAATAGAACATATCGTTGCATTTTTTATTGTTCTCGATAAGGCCGCGAGAACACCTTTCAAACTCAAATCTAACTTTGCACGAGAAGCCGCACTCTACGTTGCGACTTGTGCATCACTTGGATTCATCACTAATCAAATTGAATTAGAAGAGTTCGCAAGTGAGTGGAACATCACTCCTATGGGACTCGACTTATTAGGAGAGCTAGATGAAATTATTAGAGGTATTACAGGAGAGGACAACCCCCACGTTACTGATTGATGCAGACCTGTTTCTTTATAGAGCGAGTGTCATAGCAGAAGACGAAACCGATTGGGGCGATGGAATATGGTCACTAGCCACCGATCTCAAAGTAGCAAAAAAACTATTCACTGATCAAATCAACGGATTTCACGAACGGCTAGGTACAAAAGAAGCTCTTATGTGCTTAACGAGTAGTGAGAACTTCCGAAGACAAGTTTTATCCACGTACAAGTCGAACCGGAAGAAAACCCGTAAGCCCGTAGGCTACAAAGCTATGGTTTCGTGGGTTGAGGACAACTGGCCCAGCCACACTCAGCAAGGTTTAGAAGCTGATGATGTTATGGGAATCCTTGGTTCATGTACTGACTTTAAAACAGTCATTGTAAGCGATGACAAAGACATGAAAACAATTCCTTGCAAGCTCTACAGGCCAAATGATGATGACTTGCTTGAAGTGTCTGAGCAAGCGGCAAACCTCAATTTCTTTCAACAGACTTTATGCGGAGATCCCGTTGATGGTTTCTATGGCTGTCCCAAGGTAGGCAAAGTAACTGCGGCAAAACTGTTAGGTAATCGTCCAGATTGGTCTGTAGTAGAAAATCAATTCATCAAAGCTGGCCTTAGTAAAGACGAGGCGATCACTCAAGCTCGTCTTGCAAGAATTCTAAGAGTTACAGATTGGGATGCTGACAAAGAGAAAGTGAAACTGTGGAGTCCAAGCCGATGATCAGATTAACGAAACGATCACCCCTTACCGGAAAAGAAAATACGATGACCATTGATTGCGAAATCAAAGATTACTACCGCTGGCAGAACGGAGCGAGGATTCAAACTGCCATGCCATATGTGAGTGGTGATGAGCGCGAATGGTTGATGACCGGAATATTCCCTGGCGAATGGGAGCTTTTTATAAAAGGAGGCTGTGGTGTTCCTGACAGATAGAGAAAAGTTACAGCTTAAAAAGCCGCGCAAGATTGACCAAGAGGTTGGTACAGAGACTTGTAAAAACTACTACGTCAATTTGGAAGACGGTGACCGATACAACGTCCAGTTACATAAACAACAACAAGCCAAGAGATCCAAAGAATTGCTTGTTGAAACCAGAATAAAACGAAAAGAAGAGGTGGCAGAATGGCTATACAATTACAGAAGAATAAAGTAGTTAAAGGGACAGAACATCGCCCCACGCTTGCTCAACGCGCACAAGAAGTTACTAGAGCAAGATACTATCGAAAGCAGTGTAAAGAAGACCTAAGAGATGCTGATGGCGCACTCGATAGAGCAATGTCTGCTTATCATATTGAGTTGCTCAAAGAAGGAGTCTTGTGATGCAAAAATATGGTATTAACAATGCTACGCCTGCGGATTGGGATAGGTTGCGAAAAGAGTTCCCTGCCGTAGAAACTACAGTAATTCAAAACGATGCTTGTATGGACAAACCAAGCAGCGACCCAGTGAAATCACCAGAACACTACAACACTGGATCGATTGAGTGCATTGAAGCCATCAAAGAGTCGATGTCGGAACGCGAGTTCCGTGGCTACCTCAAAGGTAACGTCATGAAGTATCTCTGGAGATATGATCGCAAAGGCAAAGCCAAAGAAGACTTGAAGAAAGCCGATTGGTACTTGAACAGGCTAATTGACGGGATAAAGGGCTAAAACCCTAAGAATTATCGTGCGCTACGTGAATGAAATGAGAGTTGGAAGGTATTGCCCTTGGCTTATTCACGTAGAACGCGGTAAAAGCGGAAGGATACAGGGGAGATTAAGCTTATAGGAAGAAAAACGATCTAGCGTCTTACTTCGGCTTTCTTTCTCCCCTGCACCTTCACAAACTGGTTATACGCCCCTGAATTGGGGATTGCAAATTTATATGACCACTGGTCATTAAGGTTTTTTAGACTCATTTTGATCGTTTTCATAATTTAGAACTCCGTACTTGTTCAAAATCCTTTCAAAAACTAATCCTTTCATCACTAATTCAAATCGTCTTGGATACATCTCATGCCATCTAATTAAAAGGTTTGGATGTACTTCAACTTTCTCTGAAACTTCTTTCATACTTTCAAAACCATACTTTTCTTTTATCTCTTCACTAGGCTTCATCAAATGTTCCTTTTAATATTTGGTCATGTACTTCTTGGTTAGCTGGCTTGATGAAGGTGAGGCGGTAAGCCTCAACCTCCCCTTTCAAAGCATTATACCTATCCCATGCTGGCTGATACTCCTCAAACAACTCGAACTTGTATTTGCAGTGTTTTTTAGCGTACCTAACTATGAATCTCATCGATAGACCCTCCCCCTAAAATCAAGCATCCAAGGCTTATAAAATCCTTGCTCATATTTAATATTCATCAAAAAACCTCCTTACTATTAACTCAATGATACCAGCGAAAAATGCTCCTCCAGAAAAAAGCGCGAATAGGACTGCCAGGATAACGATAGATTCACTCATACCATCACCTCATCGTTTATATCTGTATTGATGCAAAGCTCCAAAACGTCTTCCTGAGTGACTCCTTCCCCAAACGTCTCTTCGATTCCC
>PKDP01000051.1 GCA_002862585.1 Flavobacteriales bacterium
TAGGTTTCATCGGTGTATTCTAATTCCTCGAACTTTTTCTTATCGGCATAGTTGCCAGGGTTTACTCTTACCTTTTCGACTATTCGAGCTGCTATTTCGGCAGCATTTGGGGTGAAATGTATGTCGGCAACCAAAGGCGTATCATAACCTCTAGCTCTTAATTCATCTTTTATGTTCTGAAGATTTTTAGCATCTTTTTTGGAAGGAGCAGTTATTCTCACAATCTCGCAACCTGCTTCTATCATGCGTATGCTTTGCTCCACCGTAGCCTGAGTGTCCATAGTATCCGTTGTGGTCATGGACTGTATGCGTATGGGATTGTCACCTCCAACACCCACATTTCCTACCATCACTTCTCTTGTTCTTGAGCGGCTGTATTTTGTTAAGCTATTACAATAAGAGGGTTTCATCATCAGCGTAAAAATATAAAAACACCGTTAAAATAAGTTTAACTTATATTAAAATTAATGTCTACTATCGATTTAAGATAATTTTCTGAGTGTTAATGATATCTCCAGTCTGCACTTTAACAACGTATATACCATCTGAAAGCGAGCCTAAATGAAGGGTTTTTAATTGGGTATTTTCTTCCCATTTTTCTTCAATTAATTTTCCCCCATTTACAGAATAAACTTCAATAGTTGATGGTGTTTTTGTTGAACTATCCTTTTGAATAAATACTTTTCCATCACTTACAGAAGGATAGATGTCAAAGTTAATCATAGTGTGATTGTCTACAGATACACCATTCGTTACTCTAAAGGAATGAACTATAGCCGAGCCAAAGTCTTTGTTGAAAGAGCGAAATACTGAAATGGTATCGTAGTACATAAAGTTGATAAAACCACTTCCGTCTGGCTGACCAATATTATCCCAATACCAAAAGTCTAGTCCATCTCCGCCAGTATCATCTATTCTAAAGGTGTAGCAGCCATTCCCCAGCGTTATGGTATCGTTGTACAAGGTGTTGTTGGTACAGTTGTCACGCGAATACACAACTTCATTGTTGCTGTTTTTTATAGTCCAAGAACTTTGACTTCCGTAGTTATTGGTTTTTAATCGGACTAAGAACGAAGGCTTATAAATAGGTAAGTCTTCAAATTCAGATTCCATAGTATCATTGTCGCTATGGGTGTCCGTTGAGCCATTAGGGTTTGACAGAGTAACGACGAATTTAGTTTCATTTCCATCATGAATCATTGGGTCGAGTGTTACTTCTTCCTTTTCCATAAATTTAAGGTTGCCTGTCCATTCGTAAGTTTGCATAGTACCACCTTTTACACCGTATTGAATATCTACTGAAGTCAAAATATCTTTTCCTGAGTTTCTGATTTTGATGATAGGACTAGAACAGATAGGATTGAACCTTGAATATACATCCTTCTTAGATGGGGCTAAAATATCAGTAATTTCAGCATCTAAGGTAAAGTTTGGCTCTGTGTACTGAAAGAGGTGTGCAGCACATGAGTAAGAGGCATCTCCGTTAGGGTTGTAGTTGCTAAAATTAATATCAATGGCAACGGAATCTAGTGACATTCCAATAAAAGGGGTTATTTCGTGGTTATAAATCGGCACTGCTTCACCAGGGCACCAGTTGGCACGGTCAAAAACCCATGTTCCTCCTTGAGGCCAAATGGCATTAAATCCGCAGTCGTCTTTCCAAATGGTATTGCCACCAACTACACTTCCATTTACTTTAGCGGTATAGCTAACGCCCGGTGTAAACTCTCCTGCTTGTCCATGACCTGATGGCACGAATTGTAATTTGTATTCTTGAGCTGAGGCTAGTAGAGCAACTTTAGTTTCTGGCATCTGCGTTGTTTCAAAACTATTGGAGTTGGAATAGCCGTAGCCTGAAGCTCCATTTTTATATACATTGCTAAGCTTCAGTGGTGTTCTTGGAGGAGTTCCTTCGATAAATTCAAAGTCCAATTTCACACTGAAACCACTGCTCCATCCTGAATAAAAAGCATCAATTTCAACAGAGTCTTTTAGTAAATGCTGAAAGTCTGTGACATCGTAGGTAAAAATGTGTTTCCAGTTTTCGTCATAACCATTAGTCCCATAACTCCCGTTGGCAGGGTTCATATAAGTACCGTAAGGGGTAATGGCTCTACCCAATTCAAAATCTTCAATCACTTCGAAGACATTATAAGTTACGGTGTTGCTTAGGAATAGCGTTGTGTCAGCAGCAACAAGTGTTGAGTCAGTGATTACGCCTAAGCTATCATAAGTTGGATTGTAATAATCTGCCGCAAAAACGTATTGCGTATCTGTCACTAAAAAAGGGTCGTCTAGGCTTGCAAATAGAAGCAAAACCATAGTGTCGTTTTCAACAGGAGTTGTTCCATTTACGCTATCCCAACTGTTAGTGAATGTTGGTGAAAAGCTAAAGGTTGCTGTATCTACAATCTCATTATTCAATTTGAATGAGGGTGCCAAAACCATACTTGAATCCAACACGTCTGTGCGGTTTCTCATGAGAATATGCACGTCATAGTCCCATCCGCTACAGCCAGTAGAGGCACAACCCATTGTGAAGTGCATAAGTACTTTTCTATACGTTTCATCTCCACTAGGAAATTCTCCCCAGTCTTTATAATGACCGTACCAAGTCATATCGGTATTGTCGTGAACTTGTACATATGAAGTGTCGCCATTTTCAGCAGTTGCTATTAGGCTGGATAGACATAAAAGGAATAATAATCGTATCATAATCTTGCTCATAAATGAATGTGCATCAAATATAATAAGAAATGAGAAAAAAGTTAGCTGAAATTTTGGTAATCGATGAGCATCTTATAAGCACCATTTTTTAGAGTCAGTTCCTCGTGAGTGCCTTGCTCTAGAATTTCTCCCTTTTTAATGAGTATGATATTATCGGCATTTTGAATTGTAGACAAGCGGTGAGCAATGACTAATGAAGTGCGTGTTTTCATAAGTTTACCAAGTGCATCTTGCACTAGTTTTTCAGATTCGGTATCCAATGATGAGGTAGCTTCATCTAATATCAAAATAGGCGGATTCTTATAGATAGCACGTGCTATGCTTATACGTTGCTTTTGTCCACCAGATAGCTTTGCTCCATTTTCACCCACATTACTGTCATAACCTTTTGGCATTTCCATTATAAACTCATGGGCATTGGCAGCTTTGGCAGCGGCAATCACTTCTTCTTTATCGGCATTTTCATTACCAAGGGTGATGTTGTTAAAGACACTGTCGTTGAATAGGATGGAGTCTTGTGACACGATGCCCATTAGTCCTCTCAAGTCGGTCAGTTTGTAGTCTTTTATGTTGATGTTGTCGATTAATATTTCGCCTTCTTCAATATCGTAAAAACGAGAGAGCAAATCTGCAATGGTAGATTTTCCACTGCCTGATTCACCCACAAGGGCGACGCTTTTCCCTTTTTGTATTTCAAGGCTTAAATCTTTTAGAACAGCTTGAGTATCATACTGAAAGGATACATTTTTGAACGCTATGCTCGACTCAAAATTGCTTTTTCCTTTGGGTTGTTCAGGTTCTTTTATAGGGTTGTCTGTTTCTAAGATGCTTAGCACTCTTTCAGCAGATGCACTTCCTTTTTGAATGTAATAAAAGGCAGTAGTAAAGGACTTAGCAGGAGGTATAATTTGTGAAAATATAGCAATATAACCGATGAAGGCTTCTGGCGATAACGCATTTTCAGCACCTAGTACCAGTTGTCCGCCAAACCACATAACACAGACTAAAACGATGGTACTCAAAAACTCACTCATTGGAGATGATAAATCTTTTTTACGCAGTAGCTTAGTCATTATGTGGCGATAATCGTCGCTGTTTTCTTCAAATTTTTCTTGAATTTTTTCTTCAGCATGAAAGCCTTTTATGATGCGTAGTCCTCTTATATTTTCCTCGATATTAGAAAGGAGTTCACCCATTTTGTTCTGCCCTCTACCTGATGATTTTTTGAGGCTTTTTCCAATGCGTGCAATTAAAAATCCTGCAATAGGAAATAATACGATTACGAAAATCGTGAGCTGTGGACTGATGACAATTAGAGTGGCTAAGAAGATGATAATATTTAAAGGGTCTTTGAATATCATTTCCAACGAACTCATTATTGACCATTCAATTTCCACTAAATCAGTAGTCATTCGAGCAATAATATCACCTTTTCTTTTTTCAGTATAAAAGCCAAGTGGTAAGGACAAGACCTTTTTGTGAAGGTCATTACGCATATCCCTTACCACACCATTTCTTATGGGGGTTAAAAAGTAAAGGGCTAAATATCTAAATAAATTTCTGAACATAAACATCACTAACACCAATACGCAGATGAATAATAAGGCGTCGATTTGTCCTCTTGTTTCTATAATTTGTGTGATTTGAAAATAGAAATTCTCGGTGATTGACGATGCGCTGAAACTCAATTCAGGAGCTTCATATACTTTTTCTTGCGTGCCAAATAGTAAGCCTAAAAACGGAATTATCATCGTAATGGATACCAAAGAAAAGATAACCGTTAGGATATTAAAGACGATATTTAAAACGGCATAAACCCAGTAAGGCTTGGCAAATCGTAAGACCTTAAAAAAATCTTTCATTATGCAAATGTATTAAAATGCTCTTTTAAGGTTCTAAAAATTTATCTTTGTTGTATGGAAAGTACAAGACAGAAGAAGGTTTCGAGACAGTTGCTTAAAGATTTATCTGAAATTTTGCAATTGCATGGAAGGGATTTGATTGGCACTTCTTTTGTGTCAGTTACAGTAGTGCGTGTATCGCCAGATTTGTCCATCGCTAGAGTATATATCAGTGTATTTGGCACTGATGATAAGGATGCTTTGCTTGAAAGAATGAACAAGCAAGGGTATGCTATTCGTAAAAAATTAGGACAGCGTATTCGCAATCAAATGCGTAAAGTTCCAGAACTCAAATTCTTTTTAGACGATTCGGTAGATTACTCTCAGCAGATTGAAGATTTACTAAAAGAATAGAATTGAGAGTAGCCTTTTACATAGCTAAGCGGTATTTGTTTGCCAAAAAATCTAAAAACGTAGTTCATTTTGTAAGTTTAGCATCGATGATTGG
>PKDP01000098.1 GCA_002862585.1 Flavobacteriales bacterium
AAATTTCAAGAGTATAAAAAAGGATATGGTGAAACTATATTATGTGGTTACGCCAGAATTGATGGCTGGTCAGTAGGTATAGTCGCCAATCAGCGAAAACTGGTAAAAAACAAAAAAGGAGAAATGCAATTTGGAGGAGTAATCTATTCAGACTCTGCCGACAAAGCAGCACGATTTATTGCCAATTGTAATCAAAAAAAAATACCTCTCGTTTTTCTACAAGATGTTACTGGTTTTATGGTAGGCTCAAGGTCAGAACACCAAGGAATCATCAAAGACGGCGCAAAAATGGTAAACGCTATGAGTAATTCTGTTGTTCCAAAATTTACGGTTATAATGGGCAATTCATATGGTGCAGGGAATTACGCTATGTGTGGTAAAGCCTATGACCCTAGACTAATCATTGCTTGGCCTTCAGCAAAAATAGCTGTAATGGGAGGAGAACAAGCCGCAAAAGTTCTATTACAAATTGAAAAATCTTCTCTAAAAAGTAAAGGCAAAAAAATTGCTAAAAAGGATGAAGAAGAACTTCTAAAAACAATTACAGAAAAATACGATAAACAAACTTCACCCTATTATGCCGCTTCAAGACTATGGATAGATGCTATCATAGATCCTAGAGAAACTCGAAAAATAATTTCAATGGGCATAGAAGCCGCAAACCATTCTCCAATTACTAGCAAATATAACCCTGGAATTATACAAGTTTAAGACATCTTTCAAAGCATACTATCTTATCAGTCATTTGATTATATTTGCAAACTCATTTGAGTATTAAAAATATATAATGATAAAAATAACTCTTCCAGACAGTTCATCAAGAAGTGTTGCTAAAGGAACTACAGCAATGGATATTGCTAGAGATATTAGTGAAGGATTAGCAAGAAATGTGCTAGCGTGCCAGATTGATGAAGACGTTTGGGATGCCAATAGACCATTAGAAAAAGATTGCTCACTAAAGTTACTAACTTGGAACGATGATTTAGGAAAGCAAACTATGTGGCACTCATCAGCTCACCTTATGGCTGAGGCGTTAGAAGCATTATATCCTGGAGTAAAACTTGGTATTGGACCAGCTATCGAAAATGGCTTTTACTACGACGTTGACTTTGGAGAGCAAAATATTTCATCTGACGACCTCAAGAAAATTGAAGACAAAATGCTTGAATTAGCAAGGCAGAAAAACGAATACAGTCGAAAAGAAATATCTAAGACAGACGCCATCAGCTACTTCAAAGAAAAAGGCGACGAATACAAACTTGAATTACTTGAAGATTTAGAAGACGGAAAAATAACCTTCTACACTCAAGGGAATTTTACAGACCTATGTAGAGGTCCTCACATTCCAAATACCTCATTCATTAAGTCTACGAAATTACTAAATATCGCAGGGGCTTACTGGAGAGGAAATGAAAATAACAAACAACTAACTCGTATTTACGGAATTAGTTTTCCAAAACAAAAAGAATTAACTGAGTATTTAAATCTACTTGAAGAAGCAAAAAAAAGAGACCATAGAAAACTTGGAAAGGAAATGGAATTATTCGCTTTCTCTCAAAAAGTAGGACAAGGTTTACCTCTGTGGCTACCGAAAGGTGCTGCACTTAGAGAGCGTCTAGAAAACTTTTTGAAAAAAGCACAAAAAACTGCTGGATATGAGCAAGTAATTACACCGCACATTGGAAGCAAGGAATTATACGTTTGTTCAGGTCATTACGCAAAATATGGAGCTGATTCATTTCAACCGATAAACACACCTGCAGAAGGTGAAGAGTTTCTATTAAAACCAATGAATTGCCCTCACCATTGTGAGATATATAAAACAAAACCTAGATCATACAAAGACTTACCTATTCGTTTTGCCGAATTTGGCACTGTATATAGATACGAGCAGTCTGGTGAATTACACGGTTTATCAAGAGTAAGGGGATTTACTCAAGACGATGCTCATATTTTCTGTACTCCAGAACAAGTTAAAGGAGAATTCATCAAGGTTATAGACCTGGTGCTATACATTTTCAAAACCCTAAGCTTTGAACAATTTACAGCTCAAATATCATTAAGAGACACCAATACACCTGAGAAATACATTGGCTCAGTTGAAAATTGGGAGAAAGCTGAAAAAGCAATTTTAGAAGCTACTGAGAAAAAAGGTATTGATACCGTAATCGAGTATGGAGAAGCTGCTTTCTACGGTCCGAAATTAGACTTTATAGTAAAAGATGCTCTAGGAAGAAAATGGCAACTTGGAACTATACAAGTAGACTACAATCTACCAGATAGATTCGAATTAGAATTTATTGGTTCTGATAATAAAACACACAGACCAGTAATGATACACCGTGCACCCTTTGGCTCAATGGAACGATTTGTATCAGTTTTACTAGAACACTGTGCTGGTAATTTCCCGCTATGGCTAACACCAAGTCAAGTAATTATTCTTCCAATAAGTGAAAAATACCATGATTACGCAGAAAATATTTTAAATCTGCTAAATAATTACGATATTCGCGGGCTCATTGACACGAGAGCAGAAAAAGCGGGAAGAAAGATAAGAGATGCCGAGGTTAGTAAAGTTCCGTATATGCTTATTGTTGGTGAGAAAGAAGAGAGTGAAGGAAAAGTGTCTGTAAGAAAGCACGGAGGAAAAGATATGGGTAGTATGAAAACTGACAAGTTCATTGAGCATATTGACCTAGAAATTGAAAAATTAATACGTAATTTTGAATAACTAATTTTATTTAAAACAAAAGGATATCGCAATAAGAAGAAGAAATAATTACCAAAGGAGAAAACCTGAAGCTGAGCACAGAATAAATCTAAATATTACTGCTCAAGAAGTGCGTTTAGTTGGTGAAGGAGTTGAACCAGGAGTCTTCCCTTTATCAAAAGCTCAAAGCATCGCTTCTCAGATGGGTCTTGACTTAGTGGAAATTTCTCCAAAAGCAAGTCCTCCAGTTTGTAAAATTATTGATTATAAGAAATTCTTATACGATCAGAAGAAAAGACAAAAAATAATAAAAGCAAACGCTAGCAAAACAGTTGTTAAGGAGATTAGATTCGGCCCCAATACTGAAGAGCATGATTTGAATTTTAAAACTAAACATGCACTTAAATTTTTAGAAGAAGGTGCAAAAGTGAAAGCGTTCGTTTTCTTTAGAGGAAGAAGCATTGTGTTTAAAGAAAAAGGTGAAATCCTTTTACTAAAATTCGCACAAGCTCTTGAAGAACATGGCGTTGTGGAGCAAATGCCAAAGTTAGAAGGTAAAAGAATGACAATGTTCATTGCTCCTAAAAAGAAGAAGTAAAACAACAAAAGGACATATATTATGCCAAAAATGAAAACAAAATCCAGTGCTAAAAAACGTTTTAAACTAACGGGTACTGGTAAAATTAAAAGAAAGCACGCTTTCAAAAGTCACATTCTTACAAAGAAAGAGACTAAACAAAAGCGTAACTTAACGAAAACAGGGTTAGTACATGAATTTGATGAGAAAAACATCAAGCAACAACTTTGTCTATAATTATTTATAAACCAGGTATTTAGCCAAAAAAGCTCTCAAAAGTTGAGACGCTAACTACCAAAAAACTGTAAAACTATGCCAAGATCGGTAAACGCTGTAGCTGCAAAAGCTAGAAGAAAAAAGGTTTTAAAAGCCGCAAAAGGTTATTTCGGCCGTAGAAAAAATGTCCATACTGTAGCAAAAAATGCTGTTGAAAAAGCAATGCAGTATGCATACATAGGACGTAAACAAAAGAAAAGAAACTTTCGTTCTCTATGGATTCAAAGAATTAGTGCTGGAGCTAGAGAATACGGAATGAGTTACTCAACTTTTATGGGGGCTGTTTCTAAAAATGGAATTGAATTAAACAGAAAAGTATTAGCTGATTTAGCAATGAATCACCCAGAAGCATTTAAGGCGGTCGTTAACGCCGTAAAAAAATAAATCTTCAATCTTTTCAACATTTATAAAAGGTAAATCAGTATTGGTTTACCTTTTTTGTATATTTGCCGAAATTAATTAAATTAACAAATATGAATACTGGAACAGTAAAGTTTTTTAATGAGACCAAAGGTTATGGTTTTATTAAAGAAGATGAATCAGACAACGAATACTTCGTACACGTTTCTGGAGTAATCGACAAAATTAGTGAAAATGACAAAGTTACATTTGACTTAGAAGAAGGCCGTAAAGGCTTAAACGCTACAAATGTTAGATTAGCATAAATTTACTAAAATTTAAAATTTTAAAGAGGCTTCATTTTATGAAGCCTTTTTTTTATGGAGCAAGATTAGATAATTCTGTTTTAGCCTCTCCAAAGCTGCTATCTAATTCAAGCGTAGTAATAAAATCTTGCTTAGCCATCTCATTATTACCATTTAACTTATAAGAAAGTCCCCTTGAAAAATATGCAGAAGGTTTATTAACATTTGAATTAATAACTACAGTAAAATGAAATATAGAGGATTCAAAATCATTCTCTAGCAAACCAATATAACCTAAGTTGAAGTTAGCATCAGCATTTACAGAATCTCTTCTTAAAATCCCTTTGTAATTTTGTTTTGCTTTATCAAAAGCACCTAAAGATTGATGATACATACCCCTATTGTACCATGAAGTAATTATTGATGAATCAATATATAATGCATTATCAAAATAAAACTCTGCTAAGGAATCACCATTAAACGAATATATAAATGCTAATTGCTCATACGACTCAATATAGTTTGGATTTTGCTCTACAGCTGTTTGAAACTGTGATTGTGCCATTTCTAAATTACCCTGCTCCTTATAAATCAAGCCTCGATAGAAATAAGCTTCTGAATCAAATTCATTAGTAGGCAAATAGGTGTTTATATCGTTCAGAGATTCTGAATAATTCTGAAAGATATAATTGAGTTTTGCTCTCAACAACAAAGCTTCAGGCAAAATATCAAAATCTTTACCCTCTAATAACAAATAACTTTTTTGATAGTATGAGGGTTCACTATCGGCCTGATTGAAATACATATTTGCTAAATCAAACCTA
>PKDP01000096.1 GCA_002862585.1 Flavobacteriales bacterium
CACTACAATGAAACAAGTATCAAACCGATTATTACAACTTTCAGAATCAGCCACATTAGCTATGGCACGAATGAGCCGTGAGCTTAAAGCCGAAGGTCATGATGTTATAGCATTAAGCTTGGGAGAGCCTGATTTTGACACGCCAGATTTCATAAAAGAATCTGCAAAAAATGCTATTGACAACAACTTCTCGCACTACACGCCTGTACCAGGATTAATTGAACTGAGAGAAGCTATTTGTCATAAATTAAAACGTGATAATCAACTTGACTTCACCCCTACTCAAATTGTTGTCTCTACAGGTGCAAAGCAATCCATAGCAAATGTGTGCTTAAGCCTTTTAAACAGTGGAGATGAAGTTCTTTTACCTGCACCATATTGGGTAAGTTATTATGAGCTTGTTAAACTCGGTGAAGCCACACCAATTGTAATCGAAAGTGATATAGATAATGACTTTAAAATAAGTCCTGAACAATTGGAAAAAGCCATTACACCAAAAACTAAAATGATGATTTTTAGTTCACCGTGTAATCCAAGTGGTACCGTATATACAAAATCAGAGCTTGAGTCACTTGCTAATGTTCTTGAAAAACATCCAAATGTATATATTATCAGTGATGAGATATACGAACTTATCAATTTTGGAGTTGAACACTACAGTATGGCGAGAATAGAATCCATAAAAGATAGAGTCATTACCGTAAATGGTGTTTCAAAAGGATTTGCTATGACAGGCTGGAGAGTTGGCTACATTGCTGCACCAGAATGGATTGCAAATGCATGTAACAAAATTCAAGGTCAAGTTACTTCAGCTACTTGTGCAATTGCTCAAAAGGCAACTGAAACGGCTATGCTTGCCGATCCGTCTGAAATTGAAAATATGAAATTGGCTTTTCATAAAAGAAGAGACTTAATGCTAGATATGCTAAACGAGATTGAAGGTGTAAAAACAAATACACCAGATGGAGCGTTTTATATCTTCCCAAATATTTCTCATTATTTTGGAAAATCAGATGGAAAAGATACTATTAGTAATTCATCCGACTTTTGCATGTATCTATTAAATGATGCCCATGTAGCATTGGTAGCCGGTGAAGCATTTGGCTCACCAAACTGCGTGAGAATTTCATATGCTGCCTCTGAAGAAAACCTTATTGAGGCAGTTAAAAGAATTAAAAAATCATTAGAAAAACTGAACTAATTGAGTTTAAAAAATTGGAAATCTATATTTGATGGATTTGAAAAATTCAAAGTATTAATTGTTGGTGACGCAATGATTGATGCTTATATGTGGGGAAACATAAACCGCCAATCCCCTGAAGCACCAATTCCAATTGTTGATATCACAAAGCATGAAAAACGTTTAGGTGGAGCTGCCAATGTTGCCATAAACATCAAAGCACTTGGTGCAGAGCCAATCTTATGTTCTGTTATTGGAAACGATAAAGACGCCTTTTTTCAGTTAATGAAAGAGGAAGGACTTTCTACTCAAGGCATTCTTACAGACAACCGAAAAACAACTATAAAAACCAGAGTAATTAGCGAAGGAAAACATCAACTTAGAATTGATGAAGAAGATGTTTTTCCCATTAAAAACGAAGATGATTTTATAAAAAACACAATGGCATTGATGGTTGATATTGACGTGGTTATTTTTCAAGATTATAACAAAGGTGTTTTAACTGGAAAAGTAATTAATACACTCATTACTGAAAGTAAAAGACTAGATAAGTTAACACTTGTTGATCCTAAAAAGGATAATTACTGGAGTTACAAAAATGTGGATTTATTTAAACCTAATTTAAATGAATTAAATCAAATTAGTGACAATAATATTGAAGCCACTCAAATTGAAGAACTCACTCAGGAAGTTTCAGCTCAACAACAAAAACTTAATGCCAAATACTTCATGCTCACACTATCACAGTTTGGTATTCACATTCAAGATGAAAATAATACCCATCGATTTCCTGCCTTTGAACGGGATGTAATTGATGTTTCAGGAGCTGGTGATTGTGTAATAGCTACAGCTTCTTTAGCATTGGCCAGTAGATTATCTTCTGAGAATATTGCTCAATTATCAAATCTAGCAGGCGGGTTATCTTGTGAAAAAGTTGGTGTTAATCCAATTGAAAAGGAAAACTTACTAAAAGAAACTAATCGTTTAATATAGCACCACAGAATTTACAATGAATTGCATCTGGTTCATGCCCCTCTTTTGAGCATTCTCTACAAGCCTGAGTACTTACATTGTTTTGTGTTGCCTTAACCATAGAGGCTGATACTATACCGGTTGGGACAGCAATTATACCATAACCCAAAATCATGATTATTGAAGCAAGAAACTTACCTAAAGATGTTACTGGAACAACGTCCCCATATCCTACTGTTGTAAGCGTTACTACTGCCCAATAAATTGACTTAGGAATATTTTCAAAACCATTACTCTGCCCTTCAATAATATACATTAAACTACCAAGAACAACTACAATCAAAATTACCGACAAAAGAAATACAATGATTTTAGGTTGAGAAGACCTCAAAGCAATTTGCATAATATTTGCACCTCTTAAATATCTCGACAACTTAAATACTCTAAAAACACGTATCAATCGAATTATTCTGATATCCACCAATACACGCATCGGAGGGTATAAAAAGACTAGGTAGGTAGGTATAATTGATAATAAATCAATTATACCCATAAATGAAAAGATGTATTTAAACGGCTTATTAATGGAATAAATCCTTAAGAAATATTCAATGGTGAATAAAATCGTAAAAAACCACTCGAACCACCTGATTAAAAACCCATACTTTAATGAAATTGAATCAACACTTGAAAGAATGACACCAATTACAGATAAAATTATGGCTACTAAAAGAGTTATATCGAATAATTTACCCTCTTTTGTGTCAGCTTCAAAGATTATTTCATGAATTCTATTCTTATCCAACATCTTTGCGAAGTTAAGACTATTTTAAAAATTGCCTTAAAAATTTAGATTTTTATACATTTGACAAAATTTTCAAATTTTTATATGTCTAAAAGACTAAAAGAAAGCAAAGGGCAATTTGGTACAACGCCTGTATTTATGGCATCAATTAGTACCATTTTAGGTGCAATTCTTTTTCTAAGATTTGGTTATGCAGTCGGAAATGTTGGCTTTTTTGGTGCTATTGCCATTATTATTTTAGGACATGCCGTTACTATTCCAACAGCATTAGCTGTAGCAGAAATTGCTACAAATAGAAAAGTTGAAGGCGGCGGTGATTATTACGTTATTTCAAGATCATTTGGACTCAATATTGGTGCTGCTATTGGATTAGCATTATTTCTATCTCAAGCCATTAGTGTATCCTTTTACATTATTGCATTTTCAGAGTCTTTCGTTCCTTTCGGGAAGTATTTGATAGACACATATACCTTAGGCGACTGGAGTCATTTTCTTTTAGAAAAGAAGAGCATCGGACTTATTTCAATGTCCTTACTCTCTATGCTATTCCTTTACAAAGGGGCTAACATTGGCGTAAAAGCATTGTATGTAGTTGCGAGTATCATTTTTGTTTCTCTAATCATGTTCTTTTTAGGAGATAGTCAGATAGATTGGAGCGAAGTAAGTTTCTTTTCCAAAGTAGATGATGCCGATAGTTTCTTTTATGTATTCACTATCATTTTCCCTGCATTTACTGGCATTTCTGCTGGATTAGGACTTTCTGGAGACTTAAAAGAACCAAGAGTCTCCATTCCTAGAGGAACAATTATTGCTACAATTTTAGGAGCTATTATTTATGTTTTTGTGGCTTTCAAACTCACTATTTCAACAAGTTTAGAAAACCTTGCTAATAATCAATTAGTAATGAGTGATATTGCTATTTGGGGACCAATTATCCCAATAGGTTTAGCATGTGCTGCCATTTCATCTGCTCTAGGCTCAATTATGGTTGCTCCAAGAACTCTACAGGCATTAGGAAAAGATAACATCTTCCCATCAAAAAAAATAGACCAGTGGCTTTCAAAAGGAAAGAAGAAAACTAATGAACCAACTAACGGTACAATTATCACGTGTGCTATAGCATTTTTCTTTGTGTATGTTGGTGACATTAACTTCGTTGCTAAAATTATATCGATGTTCTTTATGGTGACTTATGGAGCCATCTGCCTCATCTCATTTTTGGAACATTTTTCTGGCGACCCATCTTACCGACCAGTGTTTAAATCAAGATGGTACATCTCATTATTAGGAGCAATATTATCCATTTGGTTAATGTTCAAAATGGATACTCTTTTTGCTTTTATATCCATCATTATAATGATAATATTCTATCATTTTATCAGTAAAAAATCCTCTGATAAAAGAGAATTTGTTAATCTATTTAGAGATGTTCTTGAGCAAATAGCCAGACAACTTCAAGTATTTCTTCAAAGAAAAAATGAAACTTCACAGGAAAGAGTGCATTGGAGACCTTTTGTGGTAAGTATTAGTGATGCTTCTCTCGAGAGAACAAATGCTTTTGATGTTACAAGATGGATAGCCTACAAATATGGTTTTGGCACATACATTCACTTTATTCAAGGTTATTTGAGTCGCCAAACTTTCAACCTTTCTAAGGAAATAAAACACCAACTTATTGAAGGGGAAAAATCAAATGTATATGTAGATACAATGATTTCACCATCCTACACCTCAGCATTGGCCCAAGTTGTTCAGTTATCAAGTATTTCGGGTAAAGAAAATAATCTGATACTACTAGAATATTGTGAATCGGAAAAAGAATCATTTGCAGATGTCATAAGCAACTTCAATTTACTTCACACCACTGGTTATGACGTCTGTATTATGCATTCAAGTGGTAAGGTTGACAAAAAAGAAGAAATACATATTTGGATATCATCAAGAGACTACGAAAACTCTAACATGATGATTCTTTTAGGCTATATAATTATTGGTCACCCTGAATGGAGAAACGCACAAATCAAAGTATTTA
>PKDP01000144.1 GCA_002862585.1 Flavobacteriales bacterium
TAAAAGACAAAGTCATCAAGTTGGATTTAGGAAATTCTTCTACTATTTTACACAATACTGTTAAGGATGAAGCGTTATCGGCATTAACAATGCTAGGGTTTAATAAAAATAGTATCGAAAAAGTAATCGATAAAGAACTGCAAGGAGCATCTGATTTAGGAGTTGAAGAAGTTGTTAAAAGAGTACTTAAAAAAATGTAATATTTTTGGCGGCCTTATATTAAGAAATCAGATAGTGATTTATAGACACTTTATTTTTAAGCGAGCACTTTGGTGCTTTTTGTTGTTTTTGGCACTGAGTAATAGCCTTTTTGCTCAGAACGAAAGCGATAGTCTAATATTTGATTTCCCTAACTCAGAGCCGTGGGAGTCTCCACTAGATGAACAAAACAGTGGTTTTTATTTTTCAACCCCATCATTTTTACAGCCAACAATAGAATACGATCCTGAAAGCAAACTGTATAGCGTAGAGCATGAAAACAACGGTTTGCGCATGAGTAATTCTTCATATTTAACATTTGATGAGTATAATGACTATAATATTCAGAAGTCTATTTCTGAGTATTGGAAGGAAAAAACAGCCAGTCCAAAATTAAATGAAGGCAATCAAAACAAAGGCCCACTGAGTATTGATATAGGGGGTGAAATTTTTGACAAAATTTTTGGAAATAGCACAGTTGACATTAGACCTCAAGGTTCTGCTGAACTGATTTTTTCCGTAAAACATAACAAGACTCAAAATAATGCTCTGCCTTTAGATAGACAAAGCAATACAAGTTTTGATTTTAAGCAGAAAATACAAATGAATGTGATTGGTAAAATTGGCGATAAACTCCAGCTGAACACTAATTACAATACAGAAGCGATTTTCGATTTTGATAATAAGATTAAGCTCGAATACGAGGGTGAAGAGGATGAAATTATCAAGAAGATAGAAATTGGAAATGTTGGATTACCACTAAATGGAACATTAATTTCTGGAAGCCAAAGTTTGCTAGGATTAAAAACACAATTACAATTTGGTAGAGCGACAGTTACAACCATTATTTCACAGCAAAAAAGTAATTCAAAGGTCATTGATGTTGAGGGTGGAGCTCAAACTACAGAGTTTGATATCTATGCCGACCAGTATGAAGCCAACAAACACTTCTTCTTATCCCATTATTTTAGGGAACAGTACAATGCGGCGATGTCTAACTTACCTTTCATTAGTTCGCCAATAAACATTACAAAAATTGAAGTTTGGGTAACCAATAAAACAGGTACTGTAGAGAATAATAGAAACTTACTAGCCTTTCTAGATTTAGGTGAATCGGTATTAGGTATGTACAATACAACTCTCTTTTCTGACAATGCTGACCAGTCTTTTCCAGATAATGATAACAATACTCTTTATCAGCAAATGTTATCTGAAGGAATTAATTTAAGAAACATCAATCAGGTAAATAGTATTTTCAATTCGAGTAGTTACCCTAACTTTTTAGGTTCACAAGATTATGAGAAATTGGAAAGAGCTAGGTTGCTTTCACCAACCGAATACACCTTTCACCCTCAGTTAGGTTATATTTCCTTGAATAGCGTTATTGGACCGGATGAAGTCCTTGCAGTAGCCTACCAATACACTGTTGGAAATGAAATTTATCAAGTGGGGGAATTTAGTTCTAACGGTCCATCCGCACCAAGTTCTTTGTATATTAAACTATTAAAAAACTTGAGCTTCTCACCTCTATTGCCAAACTGGGATTTGATGATGAAAAACATCTACTCCTTAGGAGCTTATAATATTAGTGCTAAAGAATTTTATTTAGATGTTGTATTCGAGAATACTAGGGATAACGGTACAATTACGAATTACATACCAGAGGAAGGCTTGCAAAGTAGACCCCTTATAAATCTATTGTCCTTAGACCAATTGGATGTACAGCAAGAGAGGCGTGCAGATGGTGTTTTTGACTTTTTGCCAGGTACTACTATTTTGACTTCTAACGGAAAGATAATATTCCCAATCCTTGAACCTTTCGGAGATGATTTGAGAAGTAAGTTTGATAACAACGATATAGCAAATCAGTATGTGTATGACGAGCTTTATGACTCAACATTAACAATAGCTCAGCAATTTCCAGAGTATAATAAATTTAGACTGAAAGGAAGTTATCAGTCCGAGTCTGGTGCAGAAATATATTTGGGTGTATTCTCAATAGAACAAGGATCGGTAGTCGTCACTGCTGGTGGACTTCGCTTGGAAGAAGGCAAAGATTTTACTGTAAATTACTCCATGGGTAAAGTTAATATTATAAATGAAGGCATCTTACTTTCAGGAACGCCAATTCGAATTGCAGTTGAAAGCCAATCGCTAGGACTTCAGCAAAAAACACTAGTAGGAACGCATGTAGATTATCGCATTTCGGATGATTTTATATTAGGAGGGACCATCTTAAACCTTACTGAAAAACCATATTCTAAAAAAGTAAATACTGGAGACGAGCCTATTTCCAATACTATTTGGGGATTAGACGGAACGTACAGAAGAGAGTCAAGCTTTCTCACAAAGATTGTTGACTTTTTACCAATTCTTGAAACAAAAGAGAAATCAACACTTACAGCACAAGGGGAGTTCGCTCACCTTATTCCAGGACACCAAAGAGCAATTGGAGAGTCTGGAACTGCCTACATTGATGACTTTGAAGCGAGTAGTACAGGAATTGATATAAAAAACCCAGGAGCTTGGTTTTTGGCAAGTTTGCCAAACGACCCTAATATTTTCCCAGAATCAATGCTTGAAAATCAAGCACCACGTTTAGGAAATATTAATACAGGAGCTAATAGAGCATTGCTTTCTTGGTACAATATTGACCCTACGTTCTATAGAAATTCAAGTACAACGCCATCACATATTGCCAATGATGATAACCAATTGTCTGACCACAATGTAAGAGAGGTTTTAGAAAAAGAGGTATTTCCAAATAAAGACCCACAATATGCTACGCAAGTTTCAAACTTGCCTGTATTGAACCTTTATTTTGACCCAGCCGAAAGAGGACCCTACAATTATGATACTGAAAACGTAACCACTTCAGGTCTTTTACTCGATCCAGAACAACGTTGGGCGGGAATAATGAGAAAGTTAGAAACCACAGATTTTGAAACACAAAATATTGAGTTTGTAGAATTTTGGCTGATGAATCCATTCAATGAGGATTCTGACAATCAGAATGGCGGTACACTTATGCTTAATTTAGGTAATGTTTCTGAAGATGTATTGAGAGATGGATTTAAAAGTTTTGAAAATGGCTTACCTTCCTCAACAGAATTAGTAAACGTAGATGATACAAGCAGTGTGTGGGGAAGAATGCCAACTACTTTTGCTTTAACTAATTCTTTCGATGTTGATGCTGAGTCCAGAGAATTCCAAGACGTTGGTCTTGACGGTCTGAGAGATGTAGATGAAAGAACATTTTTTGATACGGCATATATTCAGAAAATCGGAGATATTTATGGAACAACTAGTCAAGCATACAGTCTAGCATTAGAAGACCCTTCATCAGATAATTATAACTATTTTCTTGGTGATGATTTGGACGACGAAAGTGCTTCTATTTTAAATAGGTATAAATATTTTTCTGGAATTGACGGAAACTCTGCTATCCCTGACCCAACACCAACTATGTCGACTACAATACCAAATACGGAAGACATAAACTTTGATAATACTCTTAATGAGTCAGAAAGCTATTACCACTACAATATTCAAATTTATCCGAATATGCAAGTCGGAGAAAGTTACATTACTGATATTCAAGAATCTGTTGCCAAAACTCCAAATGGAAATAGGGTTATAAAATGGTATCAGTTCAAAGTTCCTGTTCAACAAGCAGATAAAGTTGTAGGTTCAATAAGGGATTTTAAATCCATTCGATTCATTCGAATGTTATTAAAAGATTTTGAAGAGCCTGTACTCCTACGTTTCGCCACTTTAGAATTAGTTCGTGGAGAGTGGAGACGTTACAATTTCGATCTTAAAACTGAAGGGGAATATGTGCCAAACGATAATGTGTCAAGTACCTCTTTCGATGTATCAGTGGTAAATATTGAAGAGAATGGAGAGAAAGTTCCTATCCCGTATGTATTGCCTCCAGGTATCGAACAAGAGGTGGATAATACAACAACTTATGTTAGAAGACAGAATGAACAATCATTAGTATTAAAGGTATGTGATTTAGAAGATGGTGATTCTAGAGCAGCCTATAAAACATTTAATAATGACTTCAGGACATATAAACGTCTTAAGATGTATGTTCATGCCGAAGCATCTGGAGAAAACGAATTGGATTTGGCGGATGATGATTTATCCTTATTCATTCGATTAGGTGCTGATTTTAATGAAAACTATTACGAGTATGAAATTCCTTTAAAAGTCACACCTTGGGGTGTTTCAAAACTTGATGATGAACTTATTTGGCCAACTGCAAATGAGTTAAATATTGCTTTTGAGGAGTTACTAGACGAGAAGAAACTACGAAACAAAGCTGTAAGAGATGGCAACCATTCAAGCACGACAGATCCATTTTCAAGAGCCGGCTCACGGATTACCGTCGCAGGAAATCCAAATCTTAGTAAAGTTAAAACTATAATGTTGGGTATTCGAAACCCTAAGAAGGGTCAGCCGAATTCCTCTAGCTTTGATGATGGCTCTACTAAATGTGGCGAAGTGTGGTTGAATGAATTAAGGTTAACCGATTTTGACGAAAGAGGTGGCTATGCTGCAAATGGTCGAATAAATACTCGATTGGCTGACTTTGCAAATGTGAACCTTACAGGAAGTATGAGCACCATTGGCTTTGGAACTATTGACCAAAGTCTTACTGCACGACAAAAATACGATGCCTATCAGTACGATTTTTCATCGTCCTTTGCACTAGGAAATTTCTTCGGTCAAAAAGCCAAC
>PKDP01000067.1 GCA_002862585.1 Flavobacteriales bacterium
CTATGGCTTTAATTTCCGAGTTATTGAGCATTTGTTGTATATCCTCAATCCGTTCGTTATCGCTTCCAGCGTATTGGTGGTCACTATTGTAAATATTTTGTCCTAAAACGGGAACTAAGCCCCACTTCTCAATTAGCTCAACAGAATATTTTAGTTCCTCACTATTGATTTTTCTAGCAGTTGAAACAATACCTATTTTATCCCCTTTTTTAAGGTTTTGAATAGTCTTTTTATATCCTTCTTTAACAGTCATTAAAGTCTTTATTCTTTTAATATCTTTGCGAAGATATATTTTTAAATTTTTCATGACAAAAAAACGTTATACCGTCACTTCAGCATTACCTTATGCCAATGGACCTTTACACATTGGACATATTGCTGGTGCATATCTTCCTGCCGATATTTACGTCAGATACAGAAGATCCAAACAACAAGATGTAGTGTTTATTTGTGGCTCGGACGAACATGGTGCTGCCATTACGCTTCGAGCGAAAAAAGAAGGGATGGAGCCACAAGAAATTGTTGACAAATACCACAATTTAAATAAAAAGTCCTTTGCCGATTTCGGCATTGATTTTGATGTTTATCACAGAACTTCAGACCCTTTACATCATAAAACTTCTCAAGATTTTTTTAGTGAACTTAATAGCAAAGGTGCATTTACTCAGAAAACTTCGGAACAATTTTACGACGAAGAACATTCGCAATTTTTGGCTGACCGATACATTATGGGTACGTGTCCAAAATGCGGATATGATTCAGCCTATGGCGACCAATGTGAAAAATGTGGTTCGGCTCTCAGTCCTTCGGAGTTATTAAATCCAAAATCCACCCTGAGTGGTAATGAGCCTATTAAGAAAGAAACAAAACATTGGTATTTGCCAATGCAAGACCATGCTGATTGGTTAAAAAATTGGATTGAAAATGGAGAGCTTGATGGAGAAAAACAGCATGATCCTAGTCAATGGCGTTCTCAAGTAATAGGTCAATGTAAATCTTGGATTGATGGCGGACTTCGAGAGCGAGCGATGACCAGAGATTTGGATTGGGGTGTAAAAGTTCCTATAGAAGGTGAGGACGGAAAGGTGTTATATGTGTGGCTTGATGCACCAATTGGCTATATCTCAGCCACTAAACAATGGGCAAAAGACAATGGCAAAGAGTGGATAGATTATTGGCAGAATGATGCTGAATTGATTCACTTTATCGGAAAAGATAATATTGTTTTTCATGCTATTATCTTTCCAATATTACTAAAGGTGCATGGCGGTTTTGTATTGCCTAAAAACGTACCTGCTAATGAGTTTTTAAATCTTGAAGGACAGAAGCTATCAACCTCAAGGAATTGGGCGATTTGGCTTCATGAGTATTTAAAGGATTTTGAGGGTCAGCAAGATGTTTTAAGATATGCACTCTGCTCAACTGCTCCTGAGTCAAAAGATACTGACTTTACATGGTCAGACTTTCAGACCAGAAATAATAGTGAGTTGGTGGGTATATTTGGTAATTTCATTAATAGAGTAGTTGTTCTAACCAATAAATATTGGGAGGGGAAAGTACCTGAAAGGCATGAACTCGATAGCTATGACCAATCAGTTTTGGATGAGATGGATGCGTTTCCTGAAAAAATTGGGGGGTTAATTGAGCAATATAAATTAAGAGAAGCTTTAACTGAGCTTATGAATTTAGTTCGCTTAGGAAACAAATATTTAGCGGATACAGAGCCTTGGAAATTGAAAAAAACGGATGAAAAACGAACAGAAACGATATTAAATATTGCTCTGCAAATAGCTAATCACTTAATGGTTTTATCAGAACCCTTTTTGCCGTTTACATCTCATAAATTGCAGGAAATGCTCAATGTTCAAAAGTCTTGTTGGGATAAAATTAAGTCAATTGATGCCGCCCATCATGTTGGCAAAGCCAGTTTGTTGTTTTCTAAAATTGAGGACGAACTAATAGAACAACAAATGGCTAAGCTTGGCAAATAATTACTTAAATTTGAAATTTGAAAAAACCAATTCTATTTAGTTTAATTTTAGTTTCACATCTTGTATTTGGGCAATGCGATGGAAGATATCAAGATGAAATATTTTCTGATATTTCTAAAACAACAGTCGAATATACAGATGTTTATGATTGGTCGTGGTCGGACTCAGGTTTAGACATGGATATTTATCAAGCTGAGGGCGATACTGCAACTAATCGACCATTAATTGTTTTTGCTCATGGAGGAGTTTACGTAGCTGGCAATAAAGATAATCAAGCTATGATTAGTTTGTGTGAAGCTTTTGCTAAACGCGGTTATGTTACTGCTTCCATTCAGTATAGATTAACATCGTTTATAAATTTGTCTTTTCCTAATGCTTCAGAAATTTTAACTCAAACAGTCGTCAACTCTATATCAGACATGAAAGCTGCGATTAGGTTTTTCAGAAAAGATTTTTCAGAGAATGGAAATACCTATGGCATTAATCCAGACCAGATTTTTGTCGGGGGCTATTCGGCAGGAGCTGTAACTGCAGTTCATTTGTCAGCGGTCGACAGTGATGATATTCCAGATGATCTTCAAGAGTTCTTTGATAATGCAGGAGGTATTGAAGGAAATAGTGGTAACGAAGGGTATTCTTCAGATGTTATTGGAGCAATAAGTCTGGCAGGGGCCATTCAGTCCTTAGCATTTTTTGATGCTGATGATGAGCCAATAGTTAGTTTACACTCAATGGATGACAATACTGTAAGTTATGAATGTGATAATGCATTAGGTAATGATGCTTTTCCAATTTTATGTGGTTCAGGCGAAATACATTCAATACTGGATACATTGGGTGTTCAGAATGATTTATATACGTTTAACTCTGGAGGACATGCTATTCCAATCACTGGTATTTCTAAAACCGCAGCGCCATTTATAAGCGATTTTCTGTACAATATTATTTGTGAAACAGTTTCGGTTAATGATATTTCAGTTTCAACTAAAACAAATATTTATCCTAATCCAGCAAGTGAAACGCTAAATATTGACAACCATGAGGGGGGTGATAAAATATTGATTTTCGATAACTTTGGAAGAAAAGTAATGGAGTCTGAAATAAGAGGTCTTCATTCAAAAATACTTGTAAGCAGTTTGAATGATGGATTGTATCATTTGCAGATTTTCAATCAGTCAGGGCTGTTAAGCAATAAAAGATTTGTAAAAACAAACTTCAATTAAGGGTTAAAAAAACGAGTATTGAAATGTATAAAACATATGAGCATATTTCAATGTAAAAATATTTCTTGAGACTTAGAGAAATAAGAAAAAAACGACTGTTTTTAAGGAAACATACCCCCATACCAAGAGGGTGTTCTTTGTAAGAATTAGGTTTCATGTCAAAAGGGCATTAATACACCAGCATACTTAGTAAATTAATTGCACTTCGTTGAATTCAGTTCTAAGATTCAAATTAAACGAATACCATGATCAACAAAAATGTGTTTATTTCTTTTGTACTTATAAGAATTAATGTTCGAAAGATTGTTAATTTTTGTATCTTGCAATGCAAATTTTTAGATAATCTAAAACTTAAATATTTTGAAAATATCAGATAAGGCAAAGATTATAGTTTTTTTTCTTGCTAGTTTTTTCACGGCAATACAGTCAAATGCCCAATGTACTGTAAATGTAATTCAGGGTGATGAATGTAATAATAATGGGATTTTAGAGATTATTCCTGATCCTACTTTTTCATCTCCCCATAACCTAGAAGTAGACTTCCCAAACGGTTCACTTTTTACTACAATATTTACCGAAGACACTTTTTTGCTAACGGGATTGGATGGTGCTAATGGCGGAATCTATGACGTAACAATTATTTCCGGAACTGATACGTGTAGCGGGCAAGATACAATCTCTGAAACGGTATTAGGCGTTAGTAATTTTAGTCCATCATTTAGCTTTAACGGATACAATGTAAGTTGTTATGGCAGTTGTGATGGGGAGATACTTGTAAATATTTTCTCAACAGAATCATATACAATTGAGCTTTATCAAGACTCTGTATTTGGGGTTCCTTTTTATTCAACTGTAGGTACCAATGCCAGTCAAACAGAGCTCTGCGCAGGAGAATATTTTATTTTAATTCAGTCTTCTACAGGATGTGAGGTTGTTCTACCTAAAACAATAAGAGAGCCAGATAGCTTACATGTTGATGAAGCTATAACCAATATTCTTTGTAATTCTCAGTTTGATGGAGATATTCAGATTGATGTCAGTGGTGGTGTAGGATTAAAAATCAACAACAGTACTGGTAATGTAATAGATACTTTAGATTATACATTTTCTTGGACTGGTCCTAATGGATTTACATCTACTGATGAAGATATTACTTCATTAGAGGGAGGTGATTATTTGCTGCAAATTACCGACAACAATAACTGTTTTTATAACGGAGTATATACAGTTTTAGATACTGTATTGCCTATTCAGTTAACAGAAGTTAGTTCTGATTCGGTTGACTGTTATGGTGAAAGTACGGGGAGCTTAGAAGTTTTAGCCTTTGGTGGAACTTCCATTTATGAGTATAGAATTGATCTATCAGCTTGGCAACCATCAAGTGTATTTGATAGCTTATCAGCAGGAACTTATTCTGTTGAAGCGAGAGATGTAAACGGATGTATTGCTTCTCTTTCAATTGAAATATTCGAATATTCACAACTCAGCGTCGATATACTTTCACTTGATACAATTTTTTGTAAGGATACTTTAGCTTTGCTAGAAACGAATGGAGTAGGCGGGTTACTTCCTTATGAGTTTGATTTGAATGGGGTAATCCAGAATAGTGGAGTTTATGACAATCTTGTTGAAGGGGATTATAATTTAACACTCTCTGATGCAAATACTTGTGAATTTG
>PKDP01000156.1 GCA_002862585.1 Flavobacteriales bacterium
AACAACGGGAGCAGTTTACGAATGGAATGATATTCCAGGAACAGCTACTTCTCAAACCAAGTTCAACCAAAACCCAGGAGACGAGATTTCTTGGAGAATAAGAGGAGCTTGCGGTACAAACGGTACATCTTGGGCAACCATCTTCTCACAGCCTGTGACATACACATTAGGTGGTGAGAGAGTAGCTGCAGAAGTAGTATCTGGATTAGATGTATATCCAAATCCATCAAGAGACCTCTTTAACGTAACGTTTACTTCTGAGGAAGCACAAACAATGAGCGTGAAAGTTGTTAATATGATTGGTGAAGAGATTTACAACGAAGAGTTAATCGAGTTTGTTGGTCAGTACACTAAAGTGATTGACATGAACACTCAGCCAAAAGGCGTGTATTTCTTAGAAATTACGACTTCAACTGGTGGAATTAACAAAAAGATTGTTCTTCAGTAATTCTTAAATAAATAAATTGATTAAAAGCCCCGAGCAAACGCTCGGGGCTTTTTTTTAGTTAGCTATGCAGAGAATACTTAGCTTGATGTTTTTAAAGGATTCTAATTGTTGAATACAGGCACTTATAGTAGCATCTGTTGTTACAATGTCATCGATTAGTATAGAATGTTCATTGTCGAGATTAAAGCCTTTATTTACTTTAAAAGCATCTTCAATTTGACTAAAATGGTTGTATCTGCTCTTTTTAGTTTGCGATTTACTTTCATCAACCCAACAAAGGATATTACCCAAGACCTTTATATTATTTAATTCTGCTATTCTCTTTGCCATAACATAGGATTGATTAAATCCTCTTATTATTTTCTTTTTCCAATTTATAGGTACAGGAATGATATTCCTAGCGTTTTCTATCTAATGTAATTGTGTGGACATTTTTTTCTGCAAAAAACTCTTTAATCTCTTTATGGTTATTATACTTAAACTCATGTATTAGTTTTAGAACCCTACCTTTTCTGTGAAATTTATAACTGCTATAGATGTTATAATTTTTGCCATTATGATTAATAATTGAGGTCTGCTTTTGTTTTAGCACATTGCTCTGACATTTTTGACAGACCAGAGGCTCATTTTTAAAGAAATGTTTTCACAAGAAGGACACGACCTTGGAAAAAGAAGTTCTAAGCAGTCCCGAAATAATTCAAGTTTCATTATGGCAAAGAGTTTTAAGGATATCAATATATTGCAGTAAATTTGTAAAAAAATATTGAATGGACAAAAACGATAAGCTGTTTAGTCAGTTACTGTATATCTTGCATCAGAATGCCTTTTCTGAACTTGAGAGTGTTGACGAAAATAATTCTACGGAAACTGATGCTCAAAAAGTACGTCAGTTAATAGATATGATTGAAATGCTGAAAGACAAAACAAAAGGTAACCTAGCTAATGAGGTTGAAGATATTCAATCCATGATGCTAGAAGAATTAGAGTCTATTTTTAAAAATAAATTTGTTAAATTTATGTCCAATGAATCAGCCGGTAAACAGCAAATTAATTAAGGATAAGAAATCAAAAAGAATAATATTTTCTTTATTAGCTCTACTAGTTTTACTAGTCGTTGTTTTATTAATAAGAGAAAACAAACATCAAGAGCAAATAGAAACCGTTATTCAGTATGAACAAGAAAAAAATACATTGAGAGATAATCTTGATGATTTAATCGATGAGCATGAAATCCTTAAAGATGAATACAGCGACTTAAGTAGTCAGTTATTGGAAAAGGATTCAACCATAATGGCCTATGCCAATGATATCAAAAAATTACTGCGTACAAAAGGTCAACTTCAACAAGCCCGTCAAAAAATTCGCCGCCTTAAGGATATAAGCATGAAATATGTTTCGGCGATAGATTCTTTATACACCTTAAATCAGTCCTTGCAAAACGAAAACGATAGTGTTCGTAAAGCAAATAGGCTGATATCCACACGAAATAGAACTCTAGAGAAAAACAATCAATTATTATCCGAAAGAGTATATACCGCTTCAATGTTACGTATTGAGAACATAGAGGTAGAAGGGGTGTATTATCGCTCCAGTGGTAGAGAAGTCGTAACTACAAGAGCTTCAAAAATTCAAAACTTCAGTATTTGTTATGACATTATTGAAAATAAAGTAACAGATCCAGGCTTAAAAAACATGTATGTTAGAATTATTAACCCTAACAATAGAGTTTTAAATGTAGCTAACAAAATACAAGAATTGAATATCAATGAAGACAGTATCGTTCAATATACCGTTGAGTATAGTTTTGATTATTCAAACAAGAAGATTAGTGAGTGTCAGCTTTGGACGCGCGGTAATGTCTTACAATCTGGTTTATATTCTTTTGAATTTATCGTTGATGGTCAAGTGATTGGTCTTGCAGAGAGAAAATTCAGATAGTCTGATGAAAATAATATCATACAACATAAATGGTATAAGAGCCGCGTTAAAAAAAGGCTTAAACCAATGGATTCAAACGACTCAGCCTGACGTTTTATGCCTTCAAGAGATAAAAGCTCGTGAAGAACAATTTGATACCACAGTATTTACGGACTTAGGCTATAAGTGCTATTGGTTTTCTGCTCAAAAACCTGGCTATAGCGGAACAGCTATACTATCTAAGAAAGAGCCAAATTCGGTTACTTACGGAATGAATCATCCAGACTATGACAATGAAGGCAGAGTATTGCGTATTGATTTTGATGATGTTTCTGTAATAAGTGTTTACATGCCTTCTGGTAGTAGTGGTGACTTACGGCAAGACTTTAAATTCAAATTTCTTGATGATTTTTATGGCTATATTTCTGATATAAAAGAAAGTGTGCCTAACTTAATTATTGCAGGAGACTATAATATTTGTCATGAAGCAATAGACATACACAACCCGCAACGGAATAAGAATACTTCTGGTTTTTTACCCAAAGAAAGACAGTGGTTGAGCTCCTTTATAGAATTAGGTTATATAGATTCGTTCAGACATTTTAACACAGAGCCACACCATTACTCTTGGTGGAGCTATAGAGCCAATGCAAGAGCTAAAAACTTAGGCTGGCGAATAGATTATCTTTTAACCTCGGATTCTTTAAAGGATAAGCTTTCTAGAGCTTACATTTTACCTCAAGCCAAACACTCTGACCATTGCCCTGTTGTAGTAGAGATTAAATAAATAATCAAATTCAATGTGTTGATAAACTTTTTTAGCAAACGGCTAAAGCGGCTTTTGCTAATGTATATTTGAATAGATTAATCTTGTTTTTTACGTTATGAATCAAAAAATAGCTCCATACATAGTCATTCTATCCTTATTTTATGGTTGTGTTTCTCCTAAAGTTGTTGAGGAAATAAAGACTCAACGTCAAGAAACACTTATCCAAAACCAGCAAATAAAAAAGGAAAACAACCTTCTTTCATCTGAAAATACTGAGTTGAGCACTAAAGTAGACCAACTTACTAAAGAGATAGATGTGTTGATTAGTGATTCATTGGAAAGGTCTAAATCTTGTCTTCAGCTGCAACAACAGCTCGATGACTTGAATGAAGCATACGATCTTTTAACGGCTAAGAACAGCCAAATGATGTCGGCAAAAGCAAATGCAACTAAAGAGCTACTTAAAGAACTTCAGCAAACGCGTCAAGAATTAATTAAAAAAGAGGATGAGTTGTTGACTTTAGAGCAAAGCCTAACCGTGAAACAAAATGAACTTATTGCTACTCAAAATGAGCTTGAAGAAAGAGAACGAAAGGTAATAGAATTACAGTCTATCATCAATCGTAAAGATTCTGTGCTTACAGCACTAAAAGATAGAATATCAACTGCACTTTTAGGTTTTGAAGGCGATGGCTTGACTATTACTCAGAAAAATGGAAAAGTATACATATCTTTAGAAGAACAATTACTATTTGCTTCAGGAAGTTGGCAGGTGGATAGTCGAGGGCGTGAGGCTTTAGCTAAGTTGTCCAAATCATTGGAATCACAACAGGATATTAATGTGATGATTGAGGGGCATACTGATAGTATTCCTTTTGGTGGTCGCGGTCAAATCAAAAACAATTGGGACTTGAGTGTAGTTCGCGCTACTGCTATTGTTGAAATTTTGACATCTTCTAGTTCAATATCACCTGGTCGACTTACTGCTGCAGGAAGGGGAGAGTTTTTCCCTATTAAGTCAAACGCTACTAATGAGGGCAGAAGGGCAAATAGGAGAATAGAAATTATTCTATCGCCAAAGCTGTATGACTTATATGAATTGCTAAAAAATTAGGAAGCGAATAACTTCTTAAAGACTTCTTCAATCTTTCCGACCATTACAATTTCTATATTGTAATTCTTAGGATTAATCTTATTGTATTTTGAAATGTAGATGCGTTCAAAGCCTAGTTTTTGTGCTTCTTGAATACGTTGTTCACATCGATTAACTGGACGTATTTCTCCAGATAAACCTACTTCGGCTGCAAAACAGTCTTTGTCATTAATTGCCATGTCTACATTTGAAGATAGTATGGCACAGACCACCCCTAAATCAATAGCTGGGTCATCGACTTTTATTCCACCAGTAATATTTAGGAAGACATCTTTAGCACCGAGCCTAAATCCACATCGTTTTTCCAATACAGCCAATAGCATTGATAGACGCCTTAAGTCGAAGCCAGTAGCAGAGCGTTGTGGAGTGCCATAAACGGCAGAACTTACCAGTGCTTGTGTTTCAATCATTAAAGGACGCATGCCTTCGAGTGTTGCGCTTACTGCAATACCACTCATATCTTCATCCTTTTGAGATAATAATATTTCAGAGGGGTTAGCAACTTCTCTTAGTCCATCG
>PKDP01000160.1 GCA_002862585.1 Flavobacteriales bacterium
AATCGTCAATACGTAAAGTGTCCTTTAGAATAAACTATGGCTTGTCCGCCAAGACTTACCCTATCTTTATTGTCTAAACAAATTAACTCCCCTTTTCTTTCTGAAAGCTGATGTGCTATGAGTTCTTTTTTAAACAGTCTAGATGACCAGTAGGGTGTCAATGTACAATGCGCTGAGCCAGTTACTGGGTCTTCTAAAATTGTTGCTTGAGGCGTGAAAAATCTAGATACAAAATCTACTGAATTTCCTTTAGCAGTAACAATAACTCCGCCACACCCTAAATTAATCTGGTCAAAAGGGTGTCTGTTTATGGTAATGTCTTTTATGTCTTCCTCGTGCTCATAAACCAACATATAGTCTCTCGCTTTGTACACCTCTTTGGGCTGAATGTTTAGTGACGCCTTTATTTCTTTGGGTAAGGTTGCTTTTACAGCTCTTCTGGATGGAAAATCTAGATAATAAAAATTGTTTTTATACGTCGCCTTTAGTGTGCCGCTCAGTGTAGTAAAGGTCATCTCGTCAGACGGGTAATTTAAACAGGCTTTTAAAGTATGTGCTGCTGCTAATGTAGCATGGCCGCATAAATCAATTTCAAGGTCAGGCGTAAACCATCTAAGGTGAATATCCTTTTCATTCTCTACAAAGAAAGCTGTTTCGGCAACAGCATTTTCTTTAGCTATTTTTAAAAGCACGTCGTCTGGAAGCCATTCAGACAAGGGTACAACACAGGCGGGGTTTCCTCCAAAAGTTTTGTTGGTAAAAGCGTCAACTTGAAAAATCTGGTAGTTCATTAAGGTGGAGTTGTAAAAACTTATACAGTTCCTTTTTTGCTGCCGTAATACAGCAGCCCTAAAGCCACTAAATTCAGTATTATTACTGGCAGTGGAGCCGTTGGTTTTCCTGAAAATGCGTTAACTAAATCAGGAAGAGCAAAGAAGCCCATCACAACAAAGAATAAAAAGGATAACCTTTTTAACGCATCTAAATCTAAAATTGAAGTAGCCCCTACCATTAAAAAGAAAAATCCAAGACCCACGCAGCCTAATACAAGGGCAAATGTGTCAAAAATAGTCATGGCATCTTCAGATAGTGTTTCGTATCCAAAAGCGTCGACAATAAGCATTGTTTTAATGTCTTCTGAAATCATCGCTCCAAATAAAGGTAAAAGTTGTAACAGCATAAGTACAGCTGAAAGCCAAAAAATTGTTTTTAATTTCATCGTTTTTAGTTGTTAAGGTTTTTCAAATAAAGCAAAAATTATTTAATCTTTTTTATTGAGAAGTCGGCTGAACTATCTTTTTTATATTTTTGAACCTCCGTTTAACGCTAAACCTTTTACCAGATGTCAATGTTTGAGAATAAATTTGAAAAAACACTTTGGAACTTGCGATTTGTAGTAATCCTTGCGGTGATACTATCAATAGTAGCTTCAATTACCTTGTTTGTAATAGGGAGTTGGGACATTCTGTACTCTGTCATTTATCAAAACCCATTGTTAAATGCAGAAGTAAACAACAACAATGATTTGCTGTTCAAAATTATTTCGTCAATAGATTTATTCTTAATCGGTATTGTATTGCTCATTTTTGGTTTTGGTGTATACGAGCTTTTCATCAGTGAAATTGATTTTGCGAAAGGTAAATTTTCTGAGTCCACATTAAAAATTAGTAGCCTAGACCAGCTTAAAAACAAAATTATAAAGGTGATTATCATTGTTTTAATCGTTAAATTTTTTGAGAAAGTTCTGAAGCTAACTCCTAACTTTACGACTCCTGAGGATGTCTTATTTTTTAGTGTTTCTATTTTATCAATTTGCTTAGGTTACTATTTGATAAACAGAAAATAAAGCCCGCTTTTTAGTCTATTGAGGTTTACGGATTGTTGTCACTTCCGTATCTTTGTACCTCTTTTCAACCTTGACAAAAAAATTAAATATCGTTTGGCTCAAAAGAGACCTAAGAACCTCCGACCATGAGCCATTTTTTCATGCTGAAAATCATGAGAACGATTATATTGCTATTTATATTTTTGAACCCAAACTCCTTTCTCATCCTGATAGTAGCCTGAGGCATCAGCAGTTTATTTATCACTCTATTTTGGATATGAATACCTCGCTTCAGCCTTTTAATAGACATATACATATTTTCTATGCTAATGCCGATGAAGTGTTTTCATGCCTAACAAAAGTGCATTCTGTTACAAAGGTATTTTCATACCAAGAAAGCGGAATTAAAGTCAGTTGGGAAAGGGATAAGCAGGTAGCTGAAATTTTAAAAAACAATAGTGTTGAGTGGTCTGAGTTTGAAAATCAATCTGTGAAAAGAGGAGTTAATCATAGAGTAGGATGGGATAAAGACTGGTACTTATACGCTCATTCTGAGTGCATACAAAATACTTTTAGCAAAAGCCAACTATCAATTGAAAAAAGTCCTTTTGACTTTGATATAAAAAAACACCCCGACTTGGAGTACTATCCCAAAAACTATCAGCCCGCAGGTCAGTCTTTTGCTGTAAAATACCTTAACTCTTTTCTTGATGAAAGGGGCAAGAATTATTCTAGGCACATTTCAAGCCCTCAAAAAAGTAGAGTATCATGTAGCCGACTGTCAACTTATTTAGCTTGGGGAAATATTAGTGTTCGAAAAGTGTTTCAAAAAGTCAAAAATGCCCCAAACTACAAATCACATAAACGCTCTTTTGATGCGTGTTTGGCTCGATTAAAATGGCGTTCTCATTTTATTCAAAAGTTCGAAACAGACTGTAACTATGAATTAGTCTGTATCAACAAGGGTTATGAAAAGATGGTGTACGATAATAACGACTCTTTTTTACAAAAATGGAAAGAAGGAAAAACAGGCTTTCCTCTTGTTGACGCAAGCATGCGATGTTTAATTAATAATGGCTGGATAAACTTCAGGATGAGAGCGATGCTAGTGTCTTTTCTATGCCACCATCTCAACCAAGATTGGCGAAGAGGAGTATATCACATTGCTCAATTGTTTTTGGATTATGAGCCTGGTATTCACTTTACCCAATTTCAGATGCAGGCAGGAGTTACGGGTATTAATTCAATCCGTATATACAATCCTGTAAAACAATCTATTGAAAAAGACCCTGATGGAGAGTTTATAAAAAAATGGGTGCTTGAGCTCCGCGAATTAGACGCTCCATTTATTCATCGCCCATGGGAAATGACTCCAATAGATTTACTTTCTAAAGGAATAAAACTGGATTACCCCGCACCAATAGTAGAGCCGATTAAAGCCGTAAAAACAAGCAGAAGTCAACTTTGGAGTCTTCGCAAAGACCCTTTGGTAAAAGAAGAGTCTAAAAAATTACTCAGAATACACGTAAGACCTTCTGTAAAAAAGAGCCGTAAGTAGTAATTGTTATAATGCTTATATTTACAACAACCAACAAGTTCTATTAGTATGAGAATTATATTCTTTCTATTGCTTATTTCTAATGTGCTAAACGCCCAAGTTGTTATCAATGAATTTTCTGCCAATAAAGGGTCTTGGACTTTTGATGGTGAATGGATTGAAAGCGACTGGATTGAACTCTATAACTCTTCAGCAAACACGTTAGACCTGTCTACCTACTTTTTAAGTGATAACCAAAATGATTTAACAAAGTGGGCGTTGCCAGAGTTATTTATTGGTCCTTACGGAATGGTGCTCTTTCATTGTTCTGGAAAAAATATTAGCATTTCTAGTGACGGAACGGATTATCATCACACAAACTTTAGGCTATCAGCTGGTGAGACCGTATTGCTTACAGATGGTGCTCTTGTTCTAGACAGTAACCAAATAGACCCTGCTATTTATTTTGGTGTTAGTGAAGGGCGATCAACTGATGGTGGCAACGACTGGTGCTTATTTAATGATCCATCACCATACAGCAGTAATAATTTAAGTTATTGCTATGAAGGGATTACCCCATCCCCCTCACTAACCTTAGAGTCTGGCTGGTATTCCGGCAATGAATCAGTAAGTTGCATAAATGACACCGAAGGGGCTATAACATTTTATACAACCAATGGTAATGTTCCAACTACAAACGATTTAACGTTCGATCAGGCAATTAATATGAGTTCGAACACCATTGTCTCTGCACGTTCATTTTCACTCAATAAATTACCTTCAAAAATAGTAGACAGAACATATATTTTTGAAGAAGACAACCACGGGTTGGCTGTTTTTTCAATACACACAAACCCTGAGCATCTATGGGATGAGTATACAGGTATTTATGTGTCAGGACCAAATCCAGAGGCAGATTACCCTTATTATGGAAGTAATTTTTGGCAGCCATGGTCTAAATTTTCTCGACTTGAATATTTTGATGCCAATAAGATTAAACAAGGTGAAGAATCGCTTGACTTAGAAATTCATGGTGGATGGTCTAGGGCTGAGCCCCAAAAGTCTTTTCGTTTAGATTTTAAATCAAAATATACAGGTAGGCTTGAACATCCAATTATTAATACAAAAAGCCATATAGAAAGCTATAATAACGTTAACCTTAGGAATGGTGGACAACACACTTGGAGTGATAAAATTCAAGACGCCTTATTCTCAAATGTAGTTAGTGAAACCAATGTCCATAATATGGGTTACGAAGGGTGTATTGTGTATTTAAACGGCGAATATTGGGGGGTATACGGTATTAGAGAGAAAATTGACGAACATTATATATCAGATAATTTTGGCTATTCTTCCGACAGCTTAGACCTGCTAAACTCTTGGGGGGCATTAGCAGGAAGTATAGACCAAGCGTATAATGTGTATTTAGAGATA
>PKDP01000043.1 GCA_002862585.1 Flavobacteriales bacterium
CCTCCCCACTGCGTTGCGTCTAAACCATCACCAAAATAATCACCAATAAAAAAATCGTGGCAATTCTCTGAAGGTAAGTTAACAGTCCATTCATATGATTGATTATTTTCTAAAGGGTCAGTTGGATCTGCAACTGGATTT
This sequence comes from Flavobacteriales bacterium, assembly GCA_002862585.1. Taxonomy (GTDB): domain Bacteria; phylum Bacteroidota; class Bacteroidia; order Flavobacteriales; family UBA7312. The sequence continues at coordinate 142 of PKDP01000043.1, forward strand.
TCTTGTCCAGTAGCATAATTACCAGCTACATTTTCGTTTCCTTCACTCCAAATTATATTTCCATTTTCATCAGTAATTTGTAAATATATTTCACTAGCATAATTATCTGTAAGTAAAACTACAGTAACTTCAGATTCGGTTTCACCAGAACCGAAGCTGTAAGATTCTGTTAATGAATTGTCTGAACTATTTACATCGTTTGATGTAATCATAATTTCGATAGTTTCAGAATCAATAGTCATATTACCGAAATCTATTGTTGTTGTTTCATAAACATTTAAAGAGCCATTGAACGATTCAGAGACAATAGATTGACCGTTAGCCATCACTTCAACAGTAAAGGACGTTAATAACTCCGTGCCCATATTTTGAACTACAACAGATAAATTACCAGTAGCACTAGCTTCGCAGCCAGAAGATTGAATAGTAGATTCAAGGTTTAACAAAGCTGCATTTGTACCTTCATATGCTTCCAAGCAATTATCTAGATTGTTGTAATGATTTGCTGCCGTAGCCTGACCAGATTCAGTCAGCGTTCTATTTGGACAAATAGTATAAATTATTGGCCAATAAGGAAGAGCATACAAGTTAGATATATTATTGTCGTTAATAATAGGGAAATGAACCTCTTCTCCATCTGGCTCTAACCAGTTTCCCAAGGCGCTGTTTTCTAATTCACTTTCCGCTGTTCCTGCATCACCTTCGAACCAAAGAATCATAACATCATTAGTAGTATTAGCATTTACACCTGGTTCTCCTGCTGGACCATGAGCGGCCCAAACTTGTTCAAAAGTTCCGCCAGAGTGGTAATTCCAACATGGACCGCACCAAGTTGCACTAATGTCCAAAATTACAGTATACCCCTGGTCAAGATAATCATAAAGTCTATGTTCGTTTCCATTCATATCTGTAGTAGTGAAATCAGGAGCAATGGAGCCATCTGCTAATTGAGCGTTAACGTTAAATGTAAATGACGCTAAACACAATAAAGCTAATAAATATTTTTTCATAATTAATAATTAATGTTAGTTTGATACAAATCTAATAAAAAATGCTGTATTATACATTTCAAAATGGTAATTTTCATAACAATAAAGAGTAACCAAATTCAGCTCTTTCTAAATCATTTATTAGAAAGTCAACTATTCAGTTTATTTTTTGGGTTTTTAAGAAATATTAAATGATATGCCAATTTAACAGTCTATTTTCCAGCTATCATATATTCTAACTTTAATTGAATGCTGATTATTTTTTTCTTAGTATATTTGTAAAAAATGAGTTAACATGAGAAAATCAATATTCTTTACTTTAGTTTTAATTTCTTTCCAAGCTTCTTCACAGAGCTTAACTCTTATTCCTCATGAGTCTAATGTTAATGTTAATAACTCAACATCGTTACTTGGCGATTTAGGTACTGATATTGCTGTTAAGAATATTTCAAATAACATCATAAATGTAGGGGTTTCTAGAAATGTTATTAGTTCTACGGGAGGTACAATCAACTACTTCTGTTGGCAAGCATGTTATGGTTCATCAACTGATATTTCGCCAGCTGCACATGCTACTTCATTTTCTCCTGGACACGAAGAATTGACAAAATTTCAAGTTCATTTTGATAATCAGAGTATTGCTCCAGCTTTTGCGATTATAAAATACTGCGCATTCAATGTTGATGACGTTAGTGATTCCACATGTGTTACAGTGAATTACTTAGTTGACCCAACTTCTGAAATTGATGAAGAAGAAATCAATCTTTTCACTGATTTTTATCCTAATCCAACCTCAACATTTTCTTATTTAAACTATTCAATTTTACCTTCAAAATCTACGGAAGTATTAGTAACTGACATACTTGGTACTGTTATTAAAAATAAAATCATTCAAAACAATGAAGGTATTGTAAGATTGGATATGAGTAATACACCAAATGGTTTGTATTTCGCTAATATTTATGTTGATGGAAAATTGGACGCTATAAAACGTTTGTTAGTCAGAAAATAATAAAACAATCATATTAATAAAATGCCGGCTTCAAGCCGGTTTTTTTATATATTTTTACGTCATGTCTACTAAACGAAAAAAACAAGAAGCTCTAGATTATCATCAGTCCGGCAGACCTGGAAAAATTGAAGTTGTACCTACAAAGAAACACAGTTCACAACGAGATTTAGCCTTAGCCTATTCCCCTGGTGTTGCAGAGCCGTGTATTCGTATTAGCGAGAATAAAGACGAAGTATACAAATACACCGCGAAAAGTAATTTGGTTGCGGTTATTACAAATGGCACAGCAGTTTTAGGATTGGGAGATATTGGACCCGAGGCATCCAAACCAGTTATGGAAGGTAAGGGTTTGTTGTTCAAGATTTTTGCAGATATCGATGTATTCGATATTGAAGTTGATGCTTCGGATGTCGATAAATTTGTTGAGGTAGTAAAATCCATTGCTCCAACATTTGGAGGTATAAATTTGGAAGATATTAAAGCTCCTGAATGCTTTGAAATAGAAAAGCGTTTGAAAGAAGAATTGTCTATTCCAATTATGCACGACGACCAACACGGAACAGCAATTATTTCTGCAGCAGCTTTGATAAATGCTTTAGAGATTGCTGAAAAGGAAATAGGTTCTGTAAATATTGTCGTTAATGGTGCAGGAGCAGCAGCAATGTCATGTGCTAAATTGTACCTTTCCTTGGGGGCGAAAAAGGAAAATATAGTAATGCTAGATAGTAAAGGTGTTATTAGAAAAGACAGTGAAAATTTAACAGCAGAAAAACAGTTTTTTGCCACCGATAAAACTATTTACACTTTAGACGAAGCTATAAAAAATGCTGATGTTTTTCTTGGGCTCTCCTCTGGAAACATCATGTCTCAGGAAATGGTAAAGTCTATGGCTAGGATGCCTATAGTATTTGCTTTGGCAAACCCTGACCCTGAAATTTCCTATAATGAGGCGGTATCAGCTAGGGAAGATATCATTATGGCAACAGGGCGTTCAGACCATCCTAATCAGGTAAATAACGTATTGGGTTTCCCTTACATATTTAGGGGAGCTTTGGATGTGCGAGCTACTTGTATTAATGAAGAAATGAAGCTTGCTGCCGTAAAAAGTATAGCCGATTTGACTAAAGAATTAGTTCCTGATACCGTTAACCTTGCCTATGGTGAAAAAGTTATAACCTTTGGCCCTGAATACATAATTCCAAAGCCACTTGACAGCAGACTGATTTCTGTAGTAGCACCAGCAGTAGCAAAAGCTGCTATAGATTCTGGTGTAGCACGTAAAAAGATAACGGATTTTGAAAAATATGCTCAGCAACTTGAAAAACGCTTAGGCTTAGATAATAAACTAGTGAGACAAATTACTACTAAGGCTAAAAGAAATCCAAAGAAAATCGTATTTGCTGAGGCTGAAAACTATAAAATTTTAAAAGCAGCACAACAAGTTAAAGATGAAGGAATTGCTATTCCTATTTTATTAGGAAGAACTCGAAAAATCGAACAACTGATTGAAGATAATGTACTTGAGCTCGAAGGGGTTGAAATTATTGACCCAAAGAGTGAAGAAGAGAGAAGTCGTCGTCATGAATTCGGTCAAATATTATTCGAAAAACGTCAGCGAAAAGGACTTACATTATTTGAGTCACAAAAGTTGATGCGTGAGCGAAATTACTTTGGCGTAATGATGGTTGACCAAGGTTTGGCAGACGCCTTCATTTCAGGAATCAATAGAAACTATCCTAATACCGTTCGTCCAGCACTCCAAATTATTGGAACAGAGGAAGGCGTTGAAAAGGTTTTAGGGATGTTCATTCTTAACACCAAAAAAGGAAGTTTATTTTTAGCAGATACTACCGTAAATATTGATCCTACTTCTGAAGAGTTGGCCAACATTGCTGAACTTACAGCCAAAGCAGTCAGACGATTTAACATAACACCAAAAATTGCGTTATTATCGTATTCCAATTACGGCTCATCACAAAGTGCAAATGTTTCTAAAATTATGGAAGCTAGAAACATAATAAAGAAAAACAATCCAAGCCTAATTGTTGATGGTGAAATTCAAGCTGACTTTGCACTCAACAAAGAAAAAAGAGAACAAAACTTCCCTTTTACTGACTTGAAAGAAAATGCCAATACACTTATATTCCCTAACTTAGAGTCTGGGAATATAGCCTATAAATTAATGCAAGAATTTGATGATGTAGAAGCTATAGGACCTATTCTTATTGGAATGAAAAAACCAGTGCACATTCTCCAGTTGGGATGCTCAGTTCGAGAAATAGTAAATATGGTAACTATAGCAGTAATAGACGCTCAAGTAAAAAGAAAATGATAACACATATTCAAGGAAAATTAATTGAAAAAAACCCCTCATTTGTAGTAATCGATTGTAATGGAGTGGGGTATTTATTACGAATTTCATTACAAACATTTTCAAAATTATCAGATGATGAATTTTGTAAACTATTTACTCATCTTTCCATAAAAGAAGATGCACACACCCTCTATGGTTTTTTCGATAACAACGAAAGGGACTTGTTTAGGCAACTTATTTCTGTATCAGGTGTCGGTCCAAATACCGCTCAAATGATTCTATCTTCGTTGAA
>PKDP01000068.1 GCA_002862585.1 Flavobacteriales bacterium
ACAGAAGGAATTGGTGAAGATATTTTACCAAAGAATGTAGATTTTGACCTCATAGACCATTTTGAAAAGGTAACCGATAAAGACGGAGCAATCTATGCTCGTCGTTTAGCAAAAGAAGAGGGTATATTTTCAGGTTATTCTTGCGGTAGTGCTATTGCTGGTTTAAATCAATTAAAAGATAAACTTTCAGATGAAGATGTGGTGGTTGTACTACTCCACGACCATGGCAGTAGATATGTGGGGAAAATATTTAATGACGACTGGATGAAGGAGCAAAAGTTTATGGATTAGTTAATAAACTATTTCAATTCATACTCAAGACGTTTTTTAAAACGTATATTTACCCTATTGTTTAATAATTGAAGAAATAAATTATGAAGACTGTAAAATTTGACAAAAATCACTCAAAAGAGTTTATCACTGAACTGAGAAGGTCAGTAGATGACTATTTCAAAAAAAATAAAATCTCAAGATACGGTAATGCAAATATGGTATTTAAAAGTATTTTCATGCTTGCTCTTTACATTGTCCCTTATGGTTTTGCCGTTTCCGGATTAGTCACTAACAATTGGATTTACTGGTTGCTTTGGGTCTGTATGGGTGTGGGCATGGCTGGTATTGGACTTTCCGTAATGCACGATGCGAATCATGGGGCCTATTCTAAAAATAAAACTATTAATAAACTTTTTGGCATTACTCTAAACTTTTTAGGTGGAAGCGCTAAAAATTGGAGAATACAACACAACAGGTTACATCATACATTTACGAATGTTCATGAAATGGATCCTGACGTTAGTCCAATGGGATTATTAAGATTTTCTCCAGATGCTCCACTTAAAAAAATTCATAAACTACAACACCTTTATGCTTGGTTTTTCTATTGTTTAATGACAGTTTCTTGGTCTACAAACAAGGAATTCAAACAACTTAATGACTTCAAAAAAGACGGTGTTATTAGTAAAAAAGAATACCGTCCACTAATGCTCGAAATGGTAGCTTGGAAGATTTTATACTACGCTTACATGTTCGTGATACCTTATTTTGTAATAGGTGGCATTTCCTTTGGCTTTTGGTTACTGTGTTTTGTAAGTCTCCACTTTGTGGCAGGTTTCATCTTAGCAACTATTTTTCAAACGGCTCACGTCATGCCAGAATGCGACCATCCTATTGCTAACGAAGAAGGAACGATTGAAAACAATTGGGCTATACACCAAATGCAAACAACATCCAACTATGCTCCTAAGAGTCGTCTATTTTCATGGTTTGTTGGCGGATTGAATTTTCAAGTAGAACACCATCTGTTTCCAAATATATGCCATGTTCATTATAAGAATATTTCCCATATTGTTAAGGAAAAAGCTGAAAAGTATGGATTACCATACTACACTCAAAAGAGTTATTTACAAGCGCTAATCGAGCATGCAAGAATGCTTAAATCATTGGGACAAGCCGCTTAACCAAAATAAAAATGTAGCTATAAAAAAACCACTCAAATGAGTGGTTTTTTATTGTTATGCTTCGGCAGTTGGGCCACTAAAACTTAACGGAATATTATTCAAGGTATCCATGTTCTTAATTTCTCCATGCTGTGACTCATACTTTGAGATATTATCTGTTAAAGCTTTTAATAAGCGTTTAGCATGTTGAGGAGTTAATAATACACGTGATTTAACCTTGGCCTTTGGTACGCCAGGCATAATTTTAATAAAGTCAAGAACAAATTCAGATGGAGAATGATTAATAATAGCTAAGTTACTATAAGTACCTTCAGCTACTTCTTCTGATAACTCAATATTGAGCCCTTTCTTTTTATCTTCTGACATAATTAAATTTACTAATCGTTATGCTTGTTGCTTCTCTTCTTCTTTTTCTTTAGCAGACATCAACTCATCGAATTCTTCTTGAGAACCAACTACGATATCATCAAAGACTCGAAGACCTGTACCTGCAGGAATCTTGTGACCTACAATAACATTTTCTTTTAAGCCTTCTAAAGTATCACGTTTACCATTAATAGCAGCAGCATTCAATACTTTAGTTGTTTCCTGGAAGGATGCTGCAGAAACCCAACTATTGGTTTGCAGTGCAGCACGTGTAATTCCTTGAATCTTCTGTTCACTTGTTGCAGGAACGGCATCTCTTACCTCAACTGTTTTCAAATCTTTACGCTTTAACCTTGAGTTTTCTTCTCTTAGTTTTCTTGCAGAAATAATTTGACCTAATTTAAGAATTTGAGAGTCACCACTTTCTTCAACCACTTTCATTCCAAAGATTCTATCATTTTCCTCTAAGAACTCTAGTTTAGTTACAATCTGTCCATCAAGGAATCTAGTGTCACCAGCATCGACAATTGACATTTTTCTCATCATTTGTCTTACAACAACTTCAAAGTGCTTATCGTTAATTTTCATTCCCTGAAGCCTATATACTTCTTGAATTTCGTTAACAATATATTCTTGAACTGCAGTTGGTCCTTTAATTCTTAGAATATCTGATGGTGTAATAGCTCCATCACATAAAGGCATACCAGACTTCACGAAATCGTTTTCCTGAACTAGAATATGTTTTGATAATGGGATAAGATATTTGGAAACCTCTCCAGTTTTTGAAGTGATTATTACCTCTTTATTACCTCTTTTAATTTTTGGACCAAAAGATACAATACCATCAATCTCAGTTACTACAGCAGGGTTAGATGGGTTACGTGCTTCGAACAATTCAGTTACACGAGGTAAACCACCCGTAATATCACCTAATGAGGATGCAAGTCGTGGTATCTTAGCGATAATTTGACCTGGCTTAATTTTTTGTGTATCATCTACTGATAAGTGAGCTTTTACTGGAATACTGTATGATCGTGAATTTTCGTCTTTCTTACTTACGATACTGATTGTAGGGTTAAGCGTTTTATCTTTTCTCTCAATCATTACTTTCTCCTCAAAGCCTGTTTGCTCATCAGATTCTACTCGGAAAGATAAGCCTTCTACAATGTCCTTGAAAATAACTTTTCCTTCGAATTCAGATACGATAATTGCATTATACGGATCCCAGTCACAAATTTTAGTTCCTTTCTTAACTTTCTTACCAGGCTCTACATATAAATTAGAACCATAAGGAATATTACTTGACGATAAAACTATTCCTAACTTATCATCAATAATTCTTATCTCAGATGTTCTACTAATAACCATTTGTACCTTCTCACCTTCTTCGTTTACGGTTTCAATAGTTTTTAAGTCGTCAATCTCTAGCTTACCATCATACTTAGTAACAATACTAGATTCTGATGCTATTTTAGAAGCTGTACCACCAAAGTGGAACGTTCTAAGTGTAAGTTGTGTACCAGGCTCACCAATTGATTGAGCAGCTACAACACCTACTGTATCACCAGAAACAGCCATATTACCAGTTGAAAGATTTCTCCCATAACACTTGGCACATACACCTTTCTTGGCTTCGCATGTAAGTACCGAACGTACTTCTACGGATTCTATCTGAGCATCTTCAATTGCTTGAGCTGTTTTTTCAACAATCATTTCATCAGGTGAAACAATAATATTTCCATCCTGTCCGTAAACATTGTGAAGTGAAACACGCCCAACAATTCTATCTTTTAAAGATTCTACAATTTCATCGTTTTTCTTGTAAGCTGAAATCTCTAAACCTCTTAATGTCCCGCAATCTTCAATTTTTATAACAACATCTTGTGAGGCATCAACTAAACGACGAGTTAAGTAACCAGCATCTGCTGTTTTAAGAGCTGTATCGGCAAGACCTTTACGAGCACCGTGAGTAGAAATAAAGTACTCAAGAATTGAAAGACCTTCTTTGAAGTTTGCAATAATTGGATTTTCAATAATTGCTGCACCACTCTTATCACCAGATTTTTGTGGCTTAGCCATAAGGCCTCTCATACCACCTAACTGCTTAATCTGTTCTTTAGAGCCCCTTGCACCAGAATCAAGCATCATGTAAACAGAGTTGAATCCGTCTTTATCAGAACTCAATTGTTTCATTACTTTTTCTGTCAAATGTGCATTGGTGTTCGACCATATATCAATAACCTGGTTATATCTTTCATTATTTGTAATGAATCCCATGTTATAGTTTGAGGTTACTTCATCAACCTGATTGTAAGCCTCTGTTATCATCGTATCCTTTTCCTCAGGAATAATAACATCACCCAGGTTAAATGACAAACCACCTTTAAATGCAAAGTGATAACCAATACCCTTTATCGCATCTAAGAATTCTGCTGTTTTAGCAATTCCTGAAACAGTTAATACATCGCCAATGATGTCTCTTAAAGCTTTCTTGGTTAATAATTGGTCAATATAACCTACTTCAGATGGGACGTGTTCGTTAAATAGCACTCTTCCAACTGTCGTTTCTAAAAGTTTAGTAGTGAATTCTTCACCTTCTTTGACTGAAGTTCTAACCTTAATAATTGAGTGTAAATCAACGATAGATTCATTGAATGCAATCTTTACTTCTTCCTCAGAGTAGAAAGATAAGCCTTCACCTTTAGCACCTTTCAGAGATTTAGTCATGTAGTATAATCCCAATACCATATCTTGAGATGGAACCGTAATTGGTGCTCCATTAGCAGGGTTGAGTATGTTGTGAGATGCTAACATAAGTAACTGAGCCTCTAAAACTGCAGCTTCTCCTAAAGGAAGGTGTACCGCCATTTGGTCACCATCAAAGTCGGCATTAAATGCCGTACATACTAATGGATGAAGACGAAT
>PKDP01000094.1 GCA_002862585.1 Flavobacteriales bacterium
AATTTTTGGCGCTATGACAATGTTAACAGAAATTAATGCTAGTGCAGTTACTGATGCCAATTTAACAGCAATTGAATAATATGCGACTGAATCAAAAGTGTCATAAGCGCTGATGAAAAGCACATCTGTACTTTGCATCAAAAAAAATGATATTGCGCTAAGAGCCATAGGATATGAGGTTTTTAAAATACTGCTTGATGAGAAATTTTGGTGTGCAGATGTGACGAAATCTTTTTTAAATAAAAAAAAGTAAACTACGGCTGAGCTAATAATAAATATTACAATAAAGCTATAAATAAACCACACTACTAAATCTTCTGGGCTATCAATTATGTAGAGAATAATCGAAAATATAAAGAAAGGCATGTATCTAAAAACATTTCTAAACCCCTCAGAGATTAGAGTGTGTTTTAATGCTCTAATTGTGTCTATATTAAGCATTGTAATTGAGTAGAAAACTAACCCTTTTAAAGAAAGGCTTACCAATTCATACGCTCCTTGTTTATTGAAGATTTGATTAATTATTTCTTTATCAATTGCAAGCAATGGTGTATATAAAATGGCGCAGGCTATTAGAATTAAAAAATTCATTTTAAAATAGATCGATCTAATTGAGCCAAATGATTTGTTAGATGTTAAAATGCCTGAATAATATATTATGGCTTGATTTGTTCCAAGTAAAGATGCTCCACTTAAAATCATAAGAAAAGATCTTACAAAATCGTATTGGCCAACTATTTCAGCTGAAAATGAATTTGTTAAAAATAACGAAAGCAAAAACATCAATAAGATTCCTGATGCTCTTAACAGCAAAACATTTAAACTGTTTTTTATAAAAAAATTTTTAACCATTAAGCTTCTGTGGTTACTTGCTTTCTAACTTGTCTAGCCAGGAGTATGTCTTCTTTAAAATCTGAATTATTATAAAAATAAAGCAAAGAAGAAGTGGGTAGTAAATTATTTTATTATTCTTAATTGAATTGGTTTCAATCATTAAGTTTGAATTATTAACAACAACAACCGTATTATTTGAATATATCTTTTCTTCTTTCAATAGCTCAATCTCTTTTGATAATTCAATTTTTGTTTTTATTAGATCATTTGGCCTTATGACCTTGTTGTCAATATAAAGCTGAGAGTCTGCGGTAGAAGAATTAGAAATGTCATTAGTGTATTTGAGAATAATGGCATCAATTTGGTTAATCGCTTTTTCATTACTTTCTATTCTATCTGAAAAGCTATTCATTTTTCTTAACTTAAGTTCTGTAAACAAAGGGTTTGTGTTTAAATAATCGATAATTAAGTCTATAGTTTGGCTATCTGCTGTTGGGCTGAAGGAGCATGTCAATGTGTGATATTTATAATTTGAAATAAAACTATTTGTCATTGAAAGGTTGTCCTCAAAAGTTAAATTCTCAAATAATGTTTTTATTTCATTTGCCTTAAAAGTTTCATCATTTATGATTTCTTGTAAATTAACAATTGGAGAAATTGTTAGTTCAAAAACATTTAATTCTTCAGAAGTAAATCCTATTTCATTAAAAAAATTAATATCATTAGCCTCAATTTTTTGATTTATTAATGAAACTGCGTCGTAGACGTAATTAACGGCGTCAAAGTTAACCTTTATAAGCACTGATGCTTCTTTGTCCGAATTGTTTTGACTTTCACTAAAAAAGCCTAAAATAGCTCCAAAAAATATTAAAAATAAAAAAGCTTTCCACTGTTTGATGAAGTATTTAATCCACCTAAAAAAGAAAACAATTATTTGAATAAATGTGGCTTGAATTTTATTAAATAATACAATTATGTCTATTTCTCCTTGTTTTTCGCTGGTGCTCATGGCTTATTTTTTTATTAACCTATTGGTTTTATAATTATTAGATGATGTAAAGAATTAACGCATAATACGTTCGTTTATTTTATAATACTAAGACTTATATTTTAATGTAGCTTAAAAGTTCGTCTGCAATTTTTCGATCATTTGATAATTTTGGAATTTTAAACTGTCCTCCTAACTTATTTTGAGAGCTCATATAGTTGTTGAATCCTCTTTTGTTAATTACTCTTATCTTAAGCGGCTGTAGTATTTTCCCTTGAACAAGATCTAAATAGTACTTGTTTTCTTCTTGCATTGCGTGATCCAGTGTTGATGAAAACGTTTTGAGATCAACGTTGTCTGATGAAAACTCTATAAACCATTCGTGATAAGGAAGTTCGTTAGTTGGGTTGACTTCAGGGGCTACTGTAAACTCTGTTATTAAAATGTTCTGTTTAAGGCATGTCTTATTAATAGCGTTTTCTACATCTTTAACAATAACATGCTCTCCAAAAGCAGAAATAAAATGCTTAACCCTGCCAGTAACTAAAATTTTGTGAGGCTTGAGTTCTGTAAACATTATTGTATCTCCTGTGTTATAGGCCCAAAGTCCTGCGTTGGTAGAAATAATTAAAACATAATTAGTGTTTAATTTAACATCCTTAACTGTTATTCTTTTTAATATGTTTTGGTTAAAATCCTCGACAGAAATAAATTCATAGAAAATCCCTGAATTAAGAAGTAATAGCAAATCTTTCTTACTTTGATTGTTTTGAAAAGCAAAAAACCCTTCACTAGCAGGGTAAAATTCAATACTGTCAACTTTTCTTCCGATTAAATCAATAAACTTTTTCTTATAGGGCTCATAATTAACTCCTCCGTAAATAAATAAATTAAAATTTTTAAAAACCTCCCCAATTTTTTTTCCCTCTTGCTTTTGAATTTTTTCAAAGTACATTTGAACCCAAGACGGGATTCCTCCAATAATTCTCATGTCTTCATTAATCGTTTCTTCAATTATTTTGTCAACTTTTGTTTCCCAGTCTTCAATACAGTTTGTTTCCCAAGAAGGAAGTCTGTTTGACTGTAGGTATTTAGGGACGTGATGTGCAGATATTCCGGATAGCCTTCCGGTTTTGATCACTCCATTTGTGTCAAGAGTAGGGCTTCCTTGTAAAAAAATTAATTTTCCAGACAGAAAATCAGTCTTTCCGGTTTCATCAATATATAGGAGCATTGCATTTTTAGATGCGTTAAAATGCTCAGGAAGACTTTCTTTTGTTATTGGAATATATTTTATGCCAGATGTTGTTCCAGATGTAATCGCAAAATAAACTGGAAGGCCTTTCCATAAAATATTCTTTTCTCCTTTTTTTATTAGTTCTATATATGAGCTAAACTCTTCGTAACCTCTAATTGGGATGTTCTTTACAAAATCTCTATGAGAATTTACGGCGCTAAAGTTATGATCCTGACCAAACTTGGTGTTTTGTGCAGATTTTAAAAGACTTTTAAAAACTCTGTCTTGGGTTTCAACAGGATTTAAAGACCATCTATCTATTGCTCTTTTTGTCGTACGGGCAATTATTTTAGCAATTCCTTGCTTTAAAAAACTTCCTAGTTTATTCAAAATTAATAAGTGTATTTGGGTCAATTGAAAACCCTTCGCTCCAAAGCTCAAAGTGAAGGTGCGGTCCGCTAGTTAGAACACCACTATTTCCAGACAGTGCTATAATTTCGCCTTGCTTAACTATTTCTCCCTGAGACTTTAAAAGCTTTGAATTGTGTTTATATACAGAAATTAAATCGTTTCCGTGATCAATTATTAGTACATAGCCTGTTTGAGTTGTCCACTCAGAAAGAATCACTCGTCCATTTGAAACAGCCTTTACTGAGGTTCCAATATCAACACTTATGTCAATTGCTAAGTGGTCATCCGCAATCGAATAGTTTTGGGAAACAGCGCCGCTTATGGGAGAGGTTAAAAGATAAAAGTCTTTATCCTTGTTAATGTTCGCTAAATTATACTTGTCTTCGTTATCAACTAATTGACGTAAGATTGAATCTTCTTTGGATTTTTCTATTATTTGAATATCCATAGCATCTTTATACACAACTGAATCTGGCTTATATTGAATTGTTTCTAAATCACCAGTTAAAACTTTTTTCAAAGAGTTTATGTACTGATCATTCAAAAAAACTATTTGCCTTAAAGAGTCTGTTTTATAACTAAGTAGGTTTGCTTGTTTTTGTAAGCTTGTCGATGAATACCCCGGAATATATTCTCTAATTGGAGTAAAAAAAAGAATCCCTGATGTTATCAAAACAATAATAAACATTAAGGCAAACAGAGCGGAGAACACGTTTAACCTGCTTATTTTAAATGAAGTTTTTTCCTCATAAGTACTGTCATTTAGAAGAACCAATCTATACTTAGTTAGAAGTTTTGATATAAAGCTTTTTTTGTCCCCTTGTTTACTTTTCATAATTACAAAATTAATTAAATAATCTTAGATGTGTAAAATGTACAATAATTAGTCAGATTTATTAACTTTGTAAAAAAAAATAATGATTATTTACGTTTTACCGCTTGCAATTCCAGGGTGGGGTTCCATTGCAATAATTGCATTAGCTATAGTTTTTCTTTTCGGAGGAAAAAAAATTCCCGAATTAATGAAAGGGATTGGTGGAGGAATAAAAGAATTTAAAAAAGCTAGCAAAGAAGATGATTCTGAAGAAGAAAAAACAAAATAGTTTTTTTAATCAATTATAATGCTTTTTATAATTGACTCCAGTTCAAAAATATAGCTTCTTTTATTTAC
>PKDP01000101.1 GCA_002862585.1 Flavobacteriales bacterium
CCCTACTCTATTGTATTACTTGACGAAGTAGAAAAGGCTCATCCAGATGTATTTAATCTATTATTACAGGTTATGGATGATGGTTATATGACGGACAGTTTGGGAAGAAAAATAAACTTTAAAAACACCATTATAATTATGACTTCTAATATTGGCTCACGTCAGCTAAAGGATTTTGGTCAGGGTGTTGGTTTTGCCACAAATGCCAAAAAAGAGTCAGTAAGTTCAGATACTAAAGGTGTAATTGAAAAAGCTCTTAAAAAGGCATTCGCTCCTGAATTCTTAAACAGAATTGATGATGTAATTATGTTCAATTCTCTTTCTAACAAGCATATTCACGAAATTATTGATATTGAATTACAGTCTCTTTATAGTAGAGTTGATGAACTGGGCTTTAACATGAATTTAGATGATAAGGCCAAAGACTTCATTGCTGACAAAGGATACGACTCACAATTTGGTGCTAGACCACTAAAAAGAGCTATTCAGAAATACCTAGAAGATATTCTTGCTGAAGAGATAGTAAACTCTAATTTATCTGAAGGTGATACTATTTCAATAACTTTAAACGATAGTGCATCTGCTCTAGAAGTAGACATTAAAAAAGCTGTCAAAAAAAAGAAGCCTAAAAGTGAAGAATAAAAAAGCCCTTTGAAAAAAGGGCTTTTTTATTGGTTTGAAATTAAATTATTTCAAGAAATTTTCTAGTACTTCTTCACTTACTCCAGTGTTTGAAAATCCACCATCATGGAATAAGTTTTGCATTGTTACCGATCTACTTAAATCTGAGAATAATGTTACACAGTATTTAGCACAATCATCGGATGAAGCATTTCCTAATGGAGATATTTTTTCTGCATACTTAAAGAAGCCATCAAATCCTTTTACTCCGCTACCTGCAGTTGTTATTGTAGGTGATTGTGAAATGGTATTAACTCTTACATTGTTTTTCTTTCCAAAGTGATAACCAAAACTTCTAGCGACACTTTCTAAGAATGACTTATTATCTGCCATATCATTATAATCTGGGAAAGTTCGTTGAGCAGCTATATACGATAACGCTAAAATAGAACCGTAATCATTCATAGCATCATGTTTCCAAGCTGCTTGCATTACTTTATGAAAAGACATTGCTGAAACATCAAATCCTTTAACAGTAAAGTCATAATTCTGATTAGTATAGTGTCTGCCTTTTCTAACGTTTACCGACATGCCTATCGAATGCAATATAAAATCGATTTTTCCACCGAGTATCTCCATTGACTTAGTCATAAGATTTTCTAAATCTTCAACACTTGTAGCATCTGCTAGAATTACTTGAGATCCAGTTTTTTCGGCAAGCTCATTAATAGTGCCCATTCTTAGAGCGATAGGAGCATTAGTAAGAACGAATTCTGCACCTTGTTCTTTACAGTTTTCAGCTACTTTCCATGCTATCGATTTACTATCTAAAGCACCAAAAATTATCCCTCTTTTTCCTTTCAGTAAATTGTTTGACATTGTATTTTATAGTTTATAATGATGCAAATATAAATGTTTTATCAAGTATTCAATAAATCATCTGCATTCTTTAGCGATGATTCAGTAATAGATTGGCCACTCAACATATTAGCTAATTCCACTACCCTTTCATCTTTGCTTAACGATTTAATGGTTGTAGTAGTTTTATTGTCGTTTTCGATCTTAGCTACTAATAGCTGAGTATTTGCTTTTGCAGCTACTTGAGGAAGATGAGTTATACTAATGACCTGCATATTGGCAGACATCTTCTTCATCAACTCAGCCATCTTATGTGCAATATTTCCAGAAACACCAGTATCAATCTCATCAAAAAGTATACATGATAAATTCGCTTTTTGTGCCAAAATATATTTAAAACACAACATTAATCTAGATAGCTCTCCACCAGAAGCAATTTTTGAAATTTCCATTGCCTCTACTCCCTTATTTGCTGAAAAATTGAAGGTAAAATCATCAATACCTGATGAAGACAATTCATCTTTTGTTTTTTGACTTATACTTAAGGTTGGATTGGGCATCCCTAAATCAGAGGCTAGAGAAATAATTTCTTTTTCAAGTTTTGGGACTGCCTTTAGTCGTTTGCTGCTCAACTCATTAGCCAAATCATTAGCTTGTTTAAGGCTTAAATCACACTTCTTTTTAAGTGCGTCTATTTCTTCATCAACTGAGCCTATTTTATCTAATTCTTTCTGTAATTGTTGCTTAAAAGAAATAAGTTGATTTATATCTATAATTGAGTGTTTATGAAGTAATCTATTAATCAAATTACTTCTTTCTTGAAGGTAATTCAATCGTTTAATGTCGAATCCGTCGTTATAAGAATCTTTTAAAGCATTAAGCTCATACAGACAATCTTTAAATTCAATATACAAGCTATTAATTCTATAGCTGAGAGGTGAAATATTTCGATCTTTATCTTTAATGCTTTCCAAAGTAGATTCTAATTCTTTTAACAATGAAATAATTGAATATTCATTGGTCTCAGAAAGTTCTGTTGAATAAGACAGTTTAGAGTTTATCTCTTCAAAATTTTCGAGTTGGATTAATTCGTCATCTATTTCTTCGTCAGATTTTGCAACTTTTATCTCCTCTATTTCATTTAATAAAAACTGTTTGTAATCGATTTCATTTTTTAAAGCATTCTCTTTTTCTACTAAAGTATTTAGTTCTGTCTTTTGTTGTTTGTAGAAACTATATTTCTCTTTGAATTTTTGAATAAGCGAAGAATTGTTACAATATGAATCAATGATATTCAGTTGATACTCTTGAGTATTGATGAGCAAAGTTTGATGCTGTGAATGAATATCTACTAAAAATTGACTGATTTGCTTAAGTAAGTTAAGGTTGACTGGGGTATCATTTATAAAAGCTCTACTTCTTCCGTTTGAACTAATTTCTCTTCTAACGACAGCTAAATCAAAATAATCTAAATCATTCGTTTTGAAAAAGTTCTGAAGTGCGTATTTTTTGATTTGAAATTCTGCTTCAACAATACACTTTTTCGTATTGTTAGCTAAGCTTTGAGTATCGGCTCTGTCACCTAATATCAATCCAAGAGCGCCAAGAAGAATAGATTTACCTGCTCCTGTTTCACCAGTAATGGATGTAAAACCCTCATTAAAATCAATTGATAGTTTATCAATTAATACATAGTTACTAATGGATAAACGTTTAATCATTTTTATCTAGAATTAGGAAATGCGTTAGAGGCGTTGTTTTCTTTAATTTTATTATACTTGTTCAAGTTAGAGGGATCTAACTCCGTAAGTAGTTTATAAACACGGTTCTTTTCATCCTGGTAAGCATTAGAATAAATATTAGAAATTTCGTCTGCTTTTGAATTGAAGAATAACTGTAAAATAAAGGCTGTTGGGTTAAGTTGTTTAATTTTTCGCATTGACTCTATGCTTTCAGTAACATATCCTCTACCCTTTTCATTATCTTCATTCATAATGTCTAAACCTTGTCTGTGATAATTGTAAAGAACATCGTGAAATGAGCTATACTTTGCATCTAATAATTCCTCTGCCAACCAATAGCGATTTTTGTTGCTTTCAAAGGCTTTCCATCCTCCCTCAGGAGCTGATTGCGCATTTTCAACAATTTTTTTAGCCTTTTGTAAATAGATGTTGTCTGCATTAGGGCTAAATGTAGAGTAATCTAGACCTATAATTATGTATGTGTAATAAGATAAAATGGCTGAAAGATTAGATTCATGCGTATTTTCATTATAGTCAAGTGGCTGAGTTTCGATGTAGTCAAATTCTATTTCGTCATCCAAATAATTTAAAATTGGAGAATAATATGAACTATTAAACACAGGTCGAGAGTATTGTATCTGAAGAGTTCCTGCATACCTATCTGTTGAGATTTTACTTAAAATATTAAATGAAATATTGAACTCTATACGTTCGTCTTCAATAAATACTTCATTGGTCCATTTTCTATTATTGACGAATTCTCTAACGGACTTCTGCAGTGTTTGTAGCTTTTGCCTATCACTAATTTGTATTTCTTTGTCAGTAATAACTCTTACATTACACAATATCTCCTGAGACAGAAGCTCTGAACTACCAAAGAGAATAAAAAATAAAAGGACTATTCTATTAATCATTTAAAGTTTTTTAATCAAATGGTTGATAATGTCAACGGCAACTTCACTCTTTGATTTTAACTCAAATTTATACAATTTATTATCATTATCAATGATAGTAATCTTGTTTGTATCATGTTTGAAACCTGCCCCTTTATCATTTAATGAATTAAGCACAATAAAGTTTAAATTCTTGTTCCTTAATTTATTTTTGGCATTTTCAATTTCATTATCCGTTTCTAATGCAAATCCTACTAGAACTTGATGAGTTTTCTTCTGCCCTAATGATTTTAATATATCAGTAGTCTTTTTCAATTTTAGAACAAGCTCTTCATCTGATTTTTTAAGTTTTGATGAAGGCACTTCTGAGGGGGTGTAATCTGAAACTGCGGCACTCAATATTGCGGCATCTGTTTTATCAAAACATTTATTACACTCAACAAACATCTCCTGACTACTAGTTACTTTAATTTCTAAAACATTAGGATGCTTAATATGTTGATGTGTAGGTCCAGAT
>PKDP01000168.1 GCA_002862585.1 Flavobacteriales bacterium
TCTTCACAAACTGATGGTATGTCACCACAAATCGAAGAAGGAATTGAAAAAGTGAGCTGGGTAAGCATAGAAGATGTTAACATTTATTTAGAAAATACGTATGAAAATATTAAGCGAGTATTTGAAAATATTACAGCTTAAAGTGATATGTCTTCTGGTAAAAATTGACTTACGTCGCCTCCATTTTTAATGACATCTCTCACGATTGTTGAGCTTATATGAGAGTATTTTGGCTCAGTTATGATAAAGATAGTTTCTATTCCTGAGTCCATAGAATGGTTCATCTGTGCAATCCCTTTTTCATATTTAAAATCATGAGAATTTCGCAGCCCCCTAAGTATATATTTAGCCCCCATTTTCATACAATGGTCAATCGTTAGGCCTTCATAGCGTTCTACTTTAATATTGTCATAGTTTTTGAAAACATTTTCTGCCCATTGCACCCTTTCGTCAATTGAGAAATAGTCATTTTTGGCAGAGTTAATTCCAATACTGATAATTATCTCATCGAACAAAGGCAAAGCCCTTAATACAATGGATTCGTGCCCTTTGGTAAAGGGAGAGAAAGAACCTGGAAAAACAGCAATTTTTTTACTCATGCGATAAAGTTAAAAAAACTAAATATTACTCGACCATATTGTCTTACATTTTTGAAATATGGTGATTCGCTAAAATCAGTATTTTTATCATGTTCAATGATAAGGATGCCGTTTTTTTCTAAAATATTTTTGCTGAAAATATAGTTGGGAAGGTCACTGATGTTCTCTAGGTTGTAAGGGGGGTCGGCAAAAATAAAATTGTATTGGTTTTTGCACGATTTTATGAAGCGAAATGCATCAGAGCGAATAACTGTATTTTTTAAATCAAGCTCTCTATTTATTTTTTTTATAAACCTTACGCAGTTAAAGTTTAAGTCCACCGATGTTATTGATTCACAACCTCTTGAAGCAAATTCGTAGCCAATATTACCCGTTCCTGCAAAAAGTTCAAGTAGCACAGTAGAATCGTAATCGATTTGATTTCTAAGAATATTAAATAGACTTTCCTTGGCAAAATCTGTTGTAGGTCTTACAGGTAAATTTTTAGGAGCAATAATAGATTTGCCTTTATATTTTCCGCCAATTATTCGCACAAGTGCTGATGTATTAAAGAATGAAAAGTATGGGGATTTATTTTTTCAATATTTTGGCTAATACTTACCCTTCGTTGACTAAACTCAACATTTCTTACATAAGTGTATGCTAGAGTAAAAATTTCATCATCTTTAGAAATATTACCCATAAATTCAAGAGTCATATTCTCAGGATTTAATTCTACTTGTTCGCAGGCAAACAAAATATAGTAAATGCAATCTTGTGCATTCTTATAATTGAATACATTGTAATAGATGAATCTTGAATGGGCGAAAATGCTGATGTTTATTTGATTATAACTGACGTTTACAACCATTTTTTGACCATCAAAATTTTTGTTTTCTGAGAGTAAATGGGGAATATATCTACTAGAAAAGTGCTTTACAGTTGATTTTGGCATATGGGTCGTAATAATATCTTGCTCTGCTTTGGATATACCGTAAATACAGTGGCTATCAATAATGCTGATATCATCTGTAAGAATATCAAGCTCTTCGATTTTCCTGTGGTTAAGTTTTAATAGGTCTTTTTTATTTTCGTTTGAGAAAATCGTAGACGGAATTAAAGTGCTTTTCTTTGTTGTTATGCTAATATTCGATGAGGCGTAATCCATATTTAGCCAGTCATTTTCTTTAATAACATTCTCAACTTGGGAGAGGGACTGTTCGTAAGACTCAATACCTAAAATTTCCTTGTCATTTCTTACACAGTAGGATAGACCATTAAGTCCAATTTGAATCGATATGTGGCACTTTTGAGATAAAGAATGTAATTCTAATGCTTTTAAGTCGAATGATGAAAAAGCTGGATTATTCACCCCAATTTCCGTTGATAGACGCGTCTGACATTGAGCCAACTCTTATGGTTTTTTCAAGATCAATTCCCTTGTTGGTAGCGTCTAAGCCGTTCAGAAAGATTACGTAGTTAGTTGAAACTTCAAATACTTGAACGACCACTTTACCTTTTTCAATATTTCCTGATTCGATAGAAAAAGATTCTTCTGAAAAAGGAACAAAAGAGAGTTTGTCTAAGTCGAAGTCAAATCGGTCGTCTCTTGTAGATAAATAATCATCGTTAAAAATAGATTCGTAAGCAGGAACAAAAACGGTATCTCTACTTATTATACTCGCTTTTAATGCTTGGTCTTCTGTTAGCGAATCTGGAACTTCTCCAATTGCTTTAATTACGGCTAGAGAATCACTTTTCACAAAGTTTATTAGTGTATTAAAATCGCCAGCATAGACTCTGTATTTGTCTTTAAATGCAATTTGTGCTGTTCTAATATCCTTTAAATCTTGAATAACAGCAGATTTTCTAAAGTTGGCAACTTCTTGAAATTCTTTTAAACTAATTGGGCTTCTGTAAACTAACCAAGATAAAATGATTATCACTGGCCATAATAAAAGACGAAATGTTTTTGTATTCATGATTTTTAGAATAAAAGTTAATACAGGCAAATCTACAATTTTTTTGAGTATATTTTGGTAAATTTGTCTCTACTTCAATTCTGTAATGAATACAAAAAAACTTCAGCAATTACTTATTAAAAATTTTAAGCACGAGCTCACTACTCAACAGTCTGAAGTGGTTGATCAATTATCAGAATTTGTTGAAGAATCTAACTCCAACAGTTTGTTTCTTTTGAAGGGATATGCTGGTACTGGAAAAACAACTTTAATCAGCTCTCTAATTAACAGTTTATGGTCAGTAGGAAAAAAAGTAGTGCTTTTAGCACCTACAGGCAGAGCCGCTAAAGTGCTATCAGGCTACTCTAAAAAATCAGCATTTACTATACATAAAAAAATATATTGGATTCGAACAAACTCACAAGGGAATTCTTACGTAGCCTTGCAAGAGAATAAGCATACAAACACAATTTTTATTGTTGATGAAGCTTCTATGATTCCTGATGTTAATGATAAAGGGTTTAGCGGGCGAGTATTACTGGATGATTTGATAGATTATGTCTATTCAGGCTTAATGTGTAAGTTGATTTTTGTAGGAGACACAGCCCAATTACCTCCAGTACATTTAGATGTAAGTCCAGCATTAGATCACAATCTTCTTGGATTGAAATACAGAAAAGACGTATTTAGTGCTGAGCTCACTCAGGTTGTCCGACAAGAGTCCTCTTCATTAGTATTGAAAAATGCTACTGACTTGAGAGATACAATTAGCAAGGATGGCACATCATATCCAAATATTAGTTGTGATCATGATGTAAAGAGGCTTGATGTCGGAATGGATATTCAGGATGCTCTAGAAGATGCGTATTCAAATTCTGGAGTAGAGGGAACTGTGGTAATTTGTCGTTCGAATAAGCGTGCCAACCTTTACAATCAGCAAATACGATTGCGTATTAGAGGACATGAAGAAGAAATTTCCTCAGGTGACTTTTTAATGGTTGTTAGAAATAATTATTTCTGGTTGCCAGATGGTAGTAAAGCCGGTTTCATTGCAAATGGCGATACTATTGAAGTAATGCGGATTTATGAATTCAATGAGCTTTATAATCGCCGTTTTGCTCGTATTTCAGCTAGGCTTGTTGATTATCCTGACGAAGATTATATAGAGTGTGTGGTAATGTTAGATACCTTGACTTCTGAGAGTCCTGCGATGACTTATGAAGAGTACAAAGCGCTGTACAATGAGGTGTCGAAAGACTACGGCGATATCCCTCAAAAAGCAAAACGCAACATAGAAATTAAATTGAATCCTTTTTTTAATGCACTTCAGGTGAAATTCGCCTATGCTATTACTTGTCATAAATCTCAAGGAGGGCAATGGGAGAATGTTTTTGTTGAACAAGGTTATTTTATAGATGAAATGCTAAACAAAGAATATTTTAGATGGTTGTATACTGCTATGACAAGAACAACAAAAAGATTATTTTTGATAAACTTTAAGAAAGAATTTTTCAATTAGACAGCATTTATGAAGAAAGCAATATCATATGCTATTTTAAAAATTATGGGATGGAAAATCGTAGGTGATATTCCGTCTGTTAAAAAGCATGTTATTATACTGGCTCCACACACTAGTAATTGGGATTTTATTATTTGCAGATGCTTTGGGTATATATTGGGTATAGAAGCAAAGTTTTTGGGTAAGAGTCAGTTGTTCAAATTTCCTTACGGCTGGATTTTCACTTTAATGGGGGGCATTCCTGTAGATAGAACTAAGCACAACAATTTAGTGTCTTTCGCTATTGATTTATTCAAGAACAGAGAGAAACTCGTTTTAGGATTAGCGCCTGAGGGAAGTCGTTCAAAAGTAGATGCTTGGAAGTTAGGTTTCTATCATATCGCTGTTGGAGCAAATATACCTATAGCCATTTTTTTCTTAGATTACATTAAAAAAGAAGCTGGAGTAAAAATAATGTTTATGCCAGAGGGTGAAATAGAAAAAGATTTAAAGA
>PKDP01000044.1 GCA_002862585.1 Flavobacteriales bacterium
CGATGACTGCGCCAACCTCTGCACAGAGCATAGGGTCTGAAAGCTTATTAGGGTCATACGGTAACACACGACGACGCCATGGGGCAACAGAACACGAAGTTTGAAAGGCAACTGCCCCAAAAACTGGATGGTGATCCTCTGCTTTATTCCACATTTCAAAAGCATAATCAACATAAAAAGAACTATTAACAGGTTTACAAGCAGAGGAAAAACCCAAGAAGTCAATGCGAAACATTTGACCATCCCTGTGGGACATCCAAGTGTCCTGTAGCAAACCACCTTTCATATAACACGAGAAAGTGGAGGGCAAAAACAAACGAGACTCCTGCAAAAAGGTTTTCAAAAAATGAGCATGAGAGGATTCAAATCCAGCAACATCACCTATGTGGAGCCCATCACCCTCACCTATTTGACAATTAGCATCAATAAAAAGAACACGATTTTTATACGAAACAATAATAGAGGGTACCCTAGTGGAGAGAGACATCCACCAACTATTACAGTCCGGGTGATGTATGTGAGGGGCGTGAGCAACCACAAAAACGCAATGAAAGTTCTTGCAGATCAATTATTAAACGCAGTAGCGCAATTATCAGATGCTGTTGCCGATCTAGATAGAGCAGTTGCTAAGCAAGGTAAATCTACTGGTGGATTTGGAGACGTAGTTTCTGGCGCAATTGATAAGTTTAAAGAAGTAGTTACTGGAAACACTAAAAAGGTAGAAGCAATGACTCCAAAGGCAGGAAGCAATGCAGATATCATAGAAGCGATTCAAGATTTAGAAGATACGTTAGTGGCTTCTGGAATCAAGATCAAATCTGGCGCATATTAATTGAAACAACCCCCTTTTATTTGGTATAATTAATAGTTCTTTGACAACTATACTTTAAAAATAAACACAAGTATATGGAAACAACTATTATTACATTCGGTCTGGGTGTGGTGCTAACTCTAATTATTTTAGGCGTAGTGTCATTGTTCAGGTCAACTAAGAAAATCGGTGAATTAGATTCGTCGATTAATTACATTGAAAACGATATCCAAGGTAGAATAGATTCAGTCGAACACTATCTAGATAACTGTATTCATGATCTAGATAAAAGATTAGATTCTAGAGTAGATAGAGCGATTTCTCAATTTGAGAAAGAGATAGAAGAAATGGATATGAGATTAGATAAAATTATTGATAATTTTCAAAAATCCAAAGAAAAGGAAAACATTCCTAATTAATATAAATAAACATTAACCCATAGTTGTTAAAGAATTGGTCTGGTAGTTCAGTTGGTTAGAATACATGCCTGTCACGCATGGGGTCGCGAGTTCGAGTCTCGTCCAGACCGCCACTTAAAGCACATGAAACATTGTGCTTTTAGGGGGTATAACTAATATAGAAAACAATTTAAAATGAGAAAAGTACACAGAGGTAGTCGAGGAATGGTTGCTGGCGTATGTGATGGTTTAGGATATTATTTTGGAATTGATCCACTAATATTTAGACTTTTATTCGCATTAGCATTCTTTACACCTACGATTCCAGCAATATTAATATACATTATATTTTGGATAGTAATACCAGCAAATAAAAAAACAAAAGCAAATGACAAGAGCGGAAATAGTTCAAAAACTTCTAGACGAAGATAAGATAACAGCAGCAGAAGCTGTAGTTCTTCTTACACCCGAGGATTCACAAGTGCGTCCTACAACTTATTTACCTTATCAACCACAACGAGGAACAGATCCTTATTGGTTTACAACATCTACTAATGATAACGCCTAATTACACCTTTAACGCAAAACTAATTAGAGTAGTAGATGGAGATACAGTATGGGCTCACGTAGACCTAGGTTTTGATATTTGGAAAAAAGTAAATGTTAGACTACATGGAATTGATACTCCTGAAACTAGGACAAGAGATTTAGTAGAAAAAAGAGCGGGCCTTAAATCTAAGGAAAGACTAATACAATTATTAGAACAAGGAAACAACGAATTTGTATTAGTTTCTAAAGAAGTAGACAAATACGGAAGAGCACTTGGAGAATTATATAACGGTTATCATGAAGTTCATGTCCATGAGGGAGAAAATAGACCTATATCAATTAGTATAAATCAAGTATTATTAAATGAAGGTTTAGCAAAACCTTATAACGGAGGGAAAAGATAATATATGGAAGTAAAAAAATTTAGCATGTCAGGTTTATTAGAATTAAGACCTGGAAAATTTGAAGATGAAAGAGGAGAGTTTATAGAAACATTCAAATCTTCAAAACTTAAAGAACTTGGAATTACAGAAGAATTTCTACAAGACAATCAATCTGTTTCTAAGAAAGGAGTATTTAGAGGAATACATTTACAAACTGGAGATAGTGCTCAAGGAAAATTGGTAAGAGTTGCTAAAGGAGCTGTTGTAGATTTTGCGGTAGACCTTAGACCTGGTTCTCCAACGTATGGAGAATGGACCTATGTATTATTAAGTGCGCATTTAGGAAATCAATTCTGGATTCCAGCGGGATTTGGACATGCGTTTCTTGCCCTTGAGGATGATACTATCTTTTCATATAAATGTACTAAAGAATATGATAAGAGTGCAGAGGAGTGTCTCCTATGGACCGACAAGGGTATAGATTTGACTATAGATAAGAACATACTAATACACTTCGGTATATCAGACATTTTAGTTTCTGAAAAAGATAAAGAAGGTATCACATTAGATGAGTATTCTAAAAAATACAGTATATTTGTAAAATAATTTGAAAATAATTGCCTAAATATTTTTTTATCTCAGAAATTTTGCTTATATTAGTATAGTAATAATCAATAAAGCAAAAGATATGTCACTTAATTTAAACTTAGAAAAAGCTTGGGTAACTTTCATGGATGAAGGTTGGGAAAGCATTTGGCATCCAGTAACTGACGTTCTTGGAAACCATTTAGATTGGTCAGAAGAAATCATGGACCACTGTAGAAAGCAATTTAACGACTCTGATAATTGGGTTAGTTTTGGAATCGCTCCTACTTCTCAAATGTTAATTAAAAACTCAGTAAGAGATAACCTCTAAAAAATATTAAAAAATGAAAACAGTAATTTTCGATTTAGATGGAACTCTCGCCCTTATTGATGATAGGCGAGCTATTTCCACAAAAGATAATGGTAAAATGGATTGGGACACTTTCTTCGATCCAGCAAACATTCAATTAGATAAACCAAACTGGCCTGTAATTTTAATGGCACAGACTTTGAAAAAAGCTGGTCATAGGATTGTGATTTTTAGTGGAAGATCTAAAGCTACTAAAGATGCAACAAGAGATTGGTTAAACGGTTTAGATATTCCATTTGACGTCTTAAAGATGAGACCAACTGACGGTGGTTTAAAATGGATGAAAGATGATTTGTTAAAGAAGAAGTGGTTAGACGATCTTTTCCCAAACACTGATGATATTATTTGTGTCTTTGATGATAGAGATAAAGTAGTTCAGATGTGGAGAGATAACGGTATCACTTGCTTTCAAGTAGCTGACGGTAATTTTTAAAATAAAAGATATGAAATTCAAAGATTTAACATTTAAGAAACAAATGCACGGTGGCGTAGGAGCTACCGCAAAATTCAAAGAAGTTACGGTGAGTATTCAAGCCGGTAGTTTTGTCTACAGCACTCCTCGAGAGAATGGCTTAGACTCTACACAATACTCTTCATTTGAAGTAGCTATATTTAATAATTCTGAGGATGGCTGTTTTGTCACCAATAAGTTTTTAGATACTGAAGATCAAGTTGCTGGATGGACTTCTAAGAAAGATGTTGAAAAACTTTTACAAAAATTGAAATAATGGGAGTAGAAGGATTATTTTTAACAATTTTCTTAGGAGTATTCGCATTCGTAATGGGATGGATGAAAGGGTGTGAAGATGAGCAGTCAAGAATTAGAGATGCTTTTAGGTCAGAAGATTATACGTATAGTGGATTTTTAGATGTTCTTGAAAAATACGAAGAGGAGAAGGAAGCCGCTAGACAATGGGCTAAGTTTAAAAAAAGAAGAAAAAAAAATCAAAAATAAACAGCTAAATATTTTTTTATCTCAGAAATTTTGCTTATATTAGTAGAGTAATAATTAATAAAAGAAACCATTATGGCAGAATTAAAAAACAAACAATATATGTTCACCTTTGAAGGTGGCGGTTGGAACACAGTGTGGGCCAAAACCAAACGCGGTGCAATTAAAGCCGCTCTTAAAGAATACAAAGATTCAGATTCTTTGAATCCTCGTATTGATTCTTTTCATAAAGCTACCGAAGAAGGTCTTCGTAATGCAATGTCTCTTTTCTACTAAAATAATAAAAATGAATAAACTACAAACACTTAAATGCGTTGAAGTAACTTCACAAACGCAAGCCGATAATGGAACTATATGTTACCATGATCCAATTACAAATACAGACTATCTTTCATATGAAAGTGGATATATTCGTAGAGCGTATATACGTAAATATGAAAATTATAAAGGATACGAATGGTCTAAT
>PKDP01000163.1 GCA_002862585.1 Flavobacteriales bacterium
ATGTAAATCTATCACAAGGCAAACCAGAATTAACTAATGCTGGCACAAAAGCAGTAGCTCCTGGCAAACAATCCACCTCAATTTGATTCTTAACACACTCTCTGACTAATAAAAAACCAGGGTCAGAGATAGCGGGTGTTCCAGCATCTGTTATTATTGCAATATTTTTTCCTGAAGAAATTTCGTCTGCCCACTTCTTCACTGTCTTATGTTCGTTGTGCATATGATGGGACCGCATAGGGGTAGTTATGGAATAATGAGCTAAAAGCCTAGCACTTGTTCGGGTGTCTTCAGCTAAAATAATGTCTACTTCTTCTAATACTCTTGCGGCTCTGTGGGTTAAGTCTTCTAAGTTTCCGATTGGAGTAGGAACGATAAATAATTTTGCCATCACACAAATTTAAAAGAAAATAGGGTAAAATTTGGTCTCTGGACTGATAATGATTGTCGGTGCAGGAACTTTTATATAGTTAAGCCAATGTTTTACACGCTTTGCTGTTGGCGTATTCCATTTTTTAAGCACTCTTTTCAAATCGTAATCAAGAGCAATATAAATTTCATTGTTACCTCCTACTTTGGTATTGCGTTCATTTAGATATTGTGTATCGTCAAGTCCAAAGCCTATTGAAATCCCTAAGTCTATATTATGGTCTTTAAAAGGGTAAACTGAAACCCAATAAGTTTGATTCACATAATCGTCTTGATACGCATGTGGGTGAGGTGGTGCCCAAGGCTTTTGAGCGATTCCTAGATCCCAATAGTGATTACTTCTTTTATAATAACTGAATTTAAAGTCAATGTATTCCATGGGTTTCCAATACCGCTCAGCAACTGGCACTAAAGCCCCTATTGATCCTGCTCCAAAATCCCACAAGCTAAAACCCCAATAGGGTGCGTATGCATCTTTCATTTCTATCGCTAATTGTATGAATGAACCCATACCTGCACCATACCAATAAGCCTTTTCTTCCGGGACTCCTGCCCATTTCAAATTAGAGTGGAAGAAGTCTGATACCAATATGCCTCCAAAGAAATGCCCGCCCTTATCAATATTTTTGGCGTAGCGTAAATCCGAACCATCATCAAAATGAAATTCAGTAGACTGATCACTCCACCAAGAATTTTGCACATAAATATACGACCCACCTAAAACTGAAGCCCCACTACCCAAAACTAAAGCGAGCTTATAGGGATTAACCTTTGATGTGTCGGACTGAGCAAAAGATGATTTTACTACTAAAAATGATAAAAGATAAATAAGAAAATACTTTGACATATTGTAAAATAAAATCAATGCTTACATTTGTTTACAAAGTTAATTGAATGTTTTTAGAAAAGAGTAAAGAAAAAAGAGGAAGCATAGAAGTCATTTGCGGCTCCATGTTTTCAGGCAAAACGGAAGAACTCATTCGTCGATTAAGGCGGTCTGAAATTGCCAAACAAAAGGTAGTAATCTGTAAGCCATCAATAGAAAATAGGTACGATAGCGAAAAAGTTGTGTCGCATAACCAAATATCAATTGATTGTAAAACGATAAGTAAAGCCTCTGAAATATTAACTTTTTCTGAAGGAGTAGAGGTTTTAGGTATTGATGAAGCACAATTTTTTGACACTGAATTGGTTGATGTATGTAATGAATTAGCTAACAATGGAGTGCGGGTTATCATTGCCGCTTTAGATATGGATTATGAAGGTCAACCTTTTGAGCCAATCCCTCAGCTATTGTCAGTAGCTGATGAAGTAACTAAGGTAAGAGCTATATGTATTCAATGCGGAAATCTAGCTAATTACTCTTACCGAATAGTAGAGAAAAATGAACGTATTCTGTTGGGCGAAAAGAATGAATATGAAGCAAGGTGTAGAAATTGTTTTAAAAAGTAATGACGCATATTAACGAGACCGTATTGTATGTTAATCTCAAAACACTTGAAGAAAATTTCAAGTGTTTAAAAAGTAAACTATCAAATGATAATAAAATAGTTGCTGTAATAAAGGCATATGCTTATGGCCTTGGTGATATCAAAATTGCTAAAAAACTAGAGGACTTAGGCGTTGATGTGTTTTGGGTGGCCGATTTTGATGAAGGAGTAAAACTTAGAAATGCAGGAATAAAATTACCTATTATTGTGGCAAATCCAGGCTCAAAAAGCATGGATGTTGTTTTAAATAATAACTTAGAGCCCGTAATCTTTAATCATAGAATGTTGGATTTATATTCTACTGCTAATTCTCCTGTATACATTCATTTAAAGTTTAATACTGGAATGAATAGATATGGATTTGAAGCAGAGGATGTAAGTCTAGTTTTGGAAAAAATCAGTCAACATCCAAATTTAAAATTAAAAAGTATTTGCTCTCATCTATCATCATCTAACGACCCAAACAAAGATGAGTTTAGCAATGGTCAAATAGAGCTGCTTAATTCTATTAGTGATACTGTAAATACTTTTTTCAATACTGACATCCCAACACACATAGTAAACAGTAATGGTACATTACGCTTTTCAATAAATTCTTCTGAATGGGTAAGACTAGGCATCTCCTTATTTGGGGGCTTGTATCACAATGAATTACAGCAAATTTTCACCCTAAAAAGTGTAATAAGTCAAATTAGAAGTATAAAAGAAGGAGATTGCGTTGGCTATCAAAATTCGTTTACCGCTAAAGAAAAAATGAAAATTGCTGTCGTGCCTATGGGCTACGCCGACGGCTTAAACCGTAAACTTGGCAACTCAAGGGGGCATGTATTAATCCACAATAAAAAATGCCCAATAATCGGTGATATAAGTATGGATAGTTTTATTGCTGATATCTCAAGCATAACGGCTGAAGAAGGCGATGAAGCGGTTATATTTAGTCCGGAACATTCGGTATCTCTGTTAGCCAATGAGCTGGAAACCATCCCATATGAAATTATGGCAACACTTAATAGACGTATAAAGCGTATCTATTTAAATGAGTAATAGGTAAAGGCAAAAGATAAGTAAGCATATAATACTGCCGAATTATGATTCTGAAAATAGGTGTCAAACATCATAATTACCAAAAACATTATTGGCATTATAATCCTAAGTTTTCCTAATGGCTTTTTATATACTTCTTTAATTTGAAAATAAAATATTGAGATAAATAATAATAAACCAATCAGTCCTAGCTCAAACCATACAAACAAATAATTATTGTGCGGCGTTTTATGTATATCTCCCTCCAGAATTTTTGTTGCGTGCTCACTAATAGACGAATACTCTTGAACGAAACTACCTGTTCCGAAGCCCATTATAGGTCTTTCTTTTATCTTATCTAAAGAATATTTAAAAAGGAAATATCGTGTATTCAAAGAGTTCGTACTTTCCTCATCCAGCTGTTGACTATTAACCAATGAAATATTAATTCTTTGATTAAAGGTCGAAGAAAAATTATAGGACAAAAGGACTATTGAAATAATAGAAAGAAATGAAATCGCTAGCCACAGCTTTTTATTACAAAAAGTAATAATTAAAAATATAGTCGTGCCAATAAGAAATACAAATTGACCCGCTCTTCCTTTCTCAGTAAAAAGACTTAGTAAACATACTATCACAACTAATATAATTGGAAAAAATTGACGCTTGTCTTTCAATGAATAAAGACCATAAATCAAGCATATTAAAATTGTAAATGCTATAAAAACATTATGGTCTGTATAAGGCATAAAAGCAGAATTACTCCAACTTTTGGCAAAAATATCAGAATACTTAAATAGGTGTTTTATCCATTTTAGATTAATCAATAATGCTATCACTGAGGACAATGTCATTGAAAACACAAAAGCATAAAGTGAATTTTTTATCTGCTTATCGGAAAAGTCATAGGAGTATAAAATGGGTAATAGTAACAGAATAGCACTTTTTTGAAGAATCCAACTGCCATTTGTATGGTTTGTGCCCCATAGCATTCCCAACAGATAAACGGCAAAAAGAACAACTAAAGAGAGCATCCATTTACTTCCCTTTATTTTTTGCCACTTCACGGAAAAATTTCCGTCAACAAGCCAAAGCAAGACTAAAGCAAAGACTAAAACATCAGTAATAAAAATTGAAATTGGAAGACAAAAAGCAAGCGATATTAAGATAGTGCCTTTAAGTTTCATTACTCTATGCTATCTCCCAATAAAATGGCATTATATTTTTCTAGATCATTTAAAACATTGATTGCTTCTGCTAACTCTTCGTCGTGTTTTAAAGTTGCTTCTAACTTTCCCTTTTGATAATAATATCTTGTGGCTATTTCTGCCTCTAATACTTCAATAATTTCATCTTTAAAGCGTTCGATATCATTAATTTTAATTTGCTCCATCTTGATAGTCAGAGCTTCTAATTCTTCTTCCAAATCTTCTAGATACTTTTCTTTTTCAGCATCTTTTTTTATAGAACTTATCGTCTTTTCTGTTTTGGTTTCATACTCATATTCCTTGT
>PKDP01000123.1 GCA_002862585.1 Flavobacteriales bacterium
GACTTGAAAAAACTGCAACTGTAAAAGGCCTACAAAATCTAAAGCACAAAGAGAGTCACCGTCTTTTTGCCTTAAAAGCTGAGCTTGAAAAGTTTCAACAAAAATCAGAATATACAGACTCTGAATTTATTCTCAAGGAATCAGAAATAAGTATACCAATACAAAATCTTGATACGCATAACGACCATCGAATGGCAATGTGTTTAGCTCCTTTAGCAATACTATTCGATTTAAAAATTAATGATATTGAAGTGGTGAGCAAATCGTACCCCACATTTTGGGAGGACTTGAAAAAAATGGGGTTTACAATATCTGTTCTAACTCACTAAGGCACTTAATCTCATGCGTGATATTAGCATCAGTATGAGGAAGCGAATGTGGATTAAAATAAATTTGGTCCATACCAACTTCTCTAGAACCATGAATATCCGCTAATAAATCATCTCCTATCATTAGACAATCAGAAGGTCTTGAGAAAGTCTTTTTAAAAGAATAGCTAAATATTTCCTTACTTGGTTTCTTGTAGCCAACTTGCTCAGAAGTTATTATTTGATTGAAATAATCTAAAAGATTATTATGTATTAATTTTTTAAACTGAACTTCCTCAAAACCATTAGTAATGATATGTAATTCATACCTGCTTTTCAAAAAAGATAATGTAGAATGTACAAATGGGAAAAGATGAGTTTTCATTGGACATAACTCAACATAATCTAAGCCAATTTGATTAGCTAAGTCATCATCTAAAATATTATACTCTTCCAAAGTAAGCTTAAACCTCTCGTCCCTTAGCTTTTCCTTTTCTATCTTATTTAGACGGTATAAGTCCCAAAGTTTTTCATTATTTATTTTATATCTGGCAATGAACTCATCAACACTTATAATTCCCTTTCCTACAAGGTTATACTTAAAAAATAAGTCATTGAGAACCTCGTGAGAGTTTTTCTCAAAGTCCCATAAAGTACGATCTAAATCAAAAAACAGATGTTTATACATTAATATTCCAAGCTAAGGTTAAAACGAATGACCAGCCAAGAACAGACGCAATAAGAATAGGTAAAGTCTTTTTCTTGTTTGGAAAAAAATGAAGAGCTAAAAAAGTGCCAAAAGGAATTGAAAATACTATCGGTGTTAAAAATGCTATACCAAATAAGCCGTACTTTTTTGCGGTTTTGAAGGCCAATACATTTTTAAACCCTTGTTTTTTAGGAACTTTAGGTTTGTATGGAAAAAATCTATAATATAATTTCAGAATTACATTTCGAAACTGAGCAAAAAACAAAACACTTAAAACACCTCCTAAGCATGTAATTAGAAAAGTTTGCCAAAAGGTAAAGTCAAAAGTGAAAGCCAATGGAATTGCCAAGAAAAACTTGACAAAACTCATAAAGAAAACAGAAATTGCTTCTATAATATTCATTTAAAGCTCTGAGTTAATACTTAAATAACGTAGAATTCATTAAAATATTACTAGGTACAATGTAATTTGACATATTCTTTCACAAATTCATTCAAAAAACCTTAGACAAAGGTATTTTTTGTTAAACAGAAACAATAACTTCGTGGAAACTTAAAAGCCAATGATGAAAAAGTATTTCTTACCACTTTTCTTTTTTAGTGACTTTATTTAAGACATTTATACTCAAAGCAATACTACACACCTTAATTTAAACTCAAAAAATCATTGACGATAATTTTGGAATGGCATATTCAACAATAAGAAACAATGTGTAAAGTTAGTTATATCCCTAAGCAAAAAGGCTTCATCCTAAAATCAAGTAGAGATGAAAATATAAATCGCCCAACCTCATTACCCAAAAAGAGGAGAATGAAGGAAAAAAGCTAGTTTACACTAAAGATATTCAATCTGGAGGAACATGGATTGCCTCCTCAAAGGAACGTGTGCTTTGTTTATTAAACTGAAAAAATAATAAAAAGATAAATACACTGACTAAGATTAGTAGGGGTAAAATTTTACTTTATAATTTGAAGTTTTTAAATGCGAAAGACTTCCTTAAACAAATCCTATTAAAGCAAGTTGAACCTTTTACACTTTTACAAGTTGATTTCACAAAAAAACACATATTCAAGAGTTTAATTGGAACGGCGAAAAGTTAACAGTGCAATCTTTAGATAATGTTAAATCACATCTTTGGACATCAAGCTCACTATATAGCGAGCTAGTAAATAAAAAAAGACATAATTTACTTTTAGATTGGAGTAAAGAAAATCAAAATAATAACCCAATTAACTTTCACCTCAAATTGAAGGATAATAATCATGAGCTTTTTGAAATAAAAAAAGATAAAATCGATATTCTTACGTCTAGTATTAAAAGTGTATAAGTGAATAACAAAAAAGTGTTATTTCTTTATTCTGACTTCATTTCAAATAAAAGCACGATGCTCAAGCTCTAATTAAAAACGAAAGATTCTTTCTAAAAAATTAAATTTAACAGTATAGTAGTTTGTGAGCTCTGCACCAAAGCCTTTATTTCTTTGTGCTATACCAGAAATATTGGAGCCCTCAAAATCAAAGATATATCCTTTGAACTTTTCTAGTGATAGAATATAATCTAAAAGGAAAAAGTATGCAGATGCTTTTTTACCCTTAACGTCTGTGCATGAAGAAAGTAAAGTTAACCGCTTACTATATTTTAATAAAAAAATAGAACTGACGTTTTTACCATCTATGGATGCAGAAAATATCTCACCCTTTGACTCTGACAAAGCCTTTTTAATAATAGTATTCTCCATCATTAATTGATCTTTAGTCATGAAGCCATTAGCCTCTTTAGACTTCCGAGCTAAATACTCACTTGGACTATCCACTTGTGTTGAAATTTCAACAGGATACTTCTGAGCTTTACTTATATTTTTCAAATGGCTTTTTGAGTACTTTTCTCTTAAATGCTGATGCTCATTAATAAACAATTCAAAATTGGCATTCTGCTTAAAAGTGAATATAGATTTACCATTATGAACGTTCAAGTTAAGATTGATGTATAAAAATGACTTAGGAATTGATGTTAAAAAATCATCAACGATTATATTTTTAGAATGGTGAAACACTCCTAACTGCTGACAGAATAAGGGCTGAGTAATATACTTAAGACCCCATTTCTTTCCCCAAGGCAAAGGCATTACAGCCTCATAGTCATTAAGAATTAAAGCGTCCCAGTTTTTACACACTAAATCAAGGTGCCAACTAGTTGCGTATATATTTCCGTTAACTGCATGGCTAATACAAGTATCCCATTTCTGGAAATCAATTTCTTTATGTCGTATATAACTTATCAATTATATATGTATTCTAACATTTTTTCATAGAGCTTACTCCAACCCTTCCATTCTTTGTATTCAGACCAAGTTTCATTGTGCCACAAAGAAATGAAATGTCCATCAACTAATTTGATGTTGTCGATTATCTTTTTAATCATTGAAATAGATTGCTCAGGCGACGTTCTTAAATAGTAATTAAAAGTCGCGTCCATTACAGCAAAAGGATGAACTTTTAAATTAGTCGATATTTCTAACTCCAAGTCGTAAAAGTAAAAAGGCGTACAAATACTAGCTCTGAAGCCTGGTAAAGAGGCGTAGCCCATAGTATAGTCGTCCTTGACTGATAATTCAATAAGGTTTCTGTAAGTCTTTGGCAAGTCTAATTTTAGAAAATGTTGCCTAGAAAGCTCAACCTCTTTCTTAATAATATTTTCTAGACGTTTTTTCTCCACAGCAAAGGTTTCAAAGGTTGCATTTGAAGCAAATGAAGGGTGTATTCCTAATTTGGCATGGTCAGATAAATGTTTGATAAGTAGTTGAAATTTACGACTATGAACAGAACAGTTTTTATCATTTAATCCATAATCAGCTAACAGAATAAAATAAACAACGTCTACATCATACCGTTTATTTAATGACAACTGAAGCTCAAATGTATCATAAGGGTCTTTTTCTTTAGCTAGTAAAACATCTTTTCTCTGTTTTATCAATTCTTTATCCATTTCAAAAGCTGATTTGATAAAAGAAGCTGTACTTCTCACAAAGCCCTTCTCTAAAAAACAATAGGCATTATCAATATCAATAGTAGATTGATAGGAGAATTTTTTATCTGAAAAGGTTAACGACGGAAAATGATTAAGTAATGCCTTTTTGCATTCTAATAACCAAAGATTAACTAAAGGTTTGTCTAAAAAATTGTGTTTATATGCTAAACTTTCTTTTGCAGTAAAGCGGTTATAATGATCTTTAATATGTGGTAGATATTCTTCATATCGAGAAACTAGAAAAAAGGTCGCAGAAAAAACATCAAAGGGTAT
The DNA here is from genome assembly GCA_002862585.1 of Flavobacteriales bacterium. GTDB lineage: Bacteria > Bacteroidota > Bacteroidia > Flavobacteriales > UBA7312. Next base: position 4,319 of record PKDP01000123.1, read on the forward strand.
TATCTCATCAGAATTTTGATCCAAAAAGCAGCCGACTGTGGCAAATACATAGTATATACTCTAGCCTGCCAAATAATTGTGTAGGACTATTTAATCGTGTAGGTGGCAGATTTC
>PKDP01000023.1 GCA_002862585.1 Flavobacteriales bacterium
ACAATTTTCCCTTGGATTCCCAGAAAAAAAGCCTTGTCAATTCTAAAGAATTCAAAAATATATGTTTCAACTTCTAGGTACGAAGGCCTGCCTTTTTCTGTTATTGAAAGTATGAGTTTAAAAGTACCTTGTGTTTTGACAGATGTTGACGGCAATAGAGACTTGGTTTCGGATGGCTCTACAGGGTTTCTTATTAAGAACATGAATGTAGATGAAATGAGCTCCAAAATATGCGAATTAATAGAAAACAATGAAAAAAGAGAACAACTAGGAGAGAACGCATATGCTCATTACATCAAACATCATTTGCTGTCAAGCTTTATAGATAAGCTAACAAATTATTATATTAAATTCTCTTAACTCTAAACAATTTTGTTTTTAATTTAACGTTTGAAATTTTAGTATGATTATAATAAGTCTAATTAAAAAGGAGACATTGTAATGTCATTAGTTATTAACAAAAGGTATTAAATAAAACAGTTTATTAGATGTTTACAATATTATATTGATTTAAATCTTTAATTAATAATGAACTTTAAACAAGGAAGGTATTCAGGATTAATAACTCCATTATCATATTTAATTGACTTATCAATTATTAACTTTTTATTATTTAAGCTTTTTACAATTTATACTGATTCAGAACTTGAATTAAAGCACTTTATAACAATATCGTCTTTATGGATTTTAATATCTGTTTTTAATAAATTTTACTATGTACATAGGTACACAAATATTGTAAAGCTATTAACCCTTCTTTTTAATCAGATTATATTATTTTCTTTATCCTTTTTTTGCTTTGTAGGTCTTTTTTCAGACATATATGTTGATACGGGGTTAGCAATTAAAATACTAAGCCTTAATTCTATTTTAATAATTTTAATTAAGCTCCTAAGTTATTATTCTATTAAAAAATTTAGATCTGATTATGGAGGAAATAACCGAAAAACTGTAATAATAGGAAACACTTTAGAAGCACAAAATCTAGAGTTTTTTTTTAAAACTAACAAGGAAGCAGGCTACATTCACAGGAGAACTTTTTTGCCACTGAATAAGGATTCTATAAATGACTGCCTTCAATTTATTAAAGAAAACAAGATTGATGAAATATATTGTTCACTAGAACAAATTACGGATTTAGAGCTTAAAACACTGATAAAATTTTCTGACAATAATTTAAAAACAATAAAGTTTATACCAAACAGAACAAAACTAAATTATAATAAACTTATTTACGAAACCTACGGATCTATAACTATTTTATCTTTAAGAAAAGCTCCTTTACAGGATTCTATAAACATATTTTTTAAAAGGCTTTTAGATTTAATAATCGCAACAATTGTGATTGTTTTTATCTTAAGCTGGTTAATCCCTATTGTTGCCTTATTTATTAAACTAGAGTCAAGTGGTCCTGTTTTTTTTAAACAAATTAGAAATGGAATTAACTATGAAGAGTTTTATTGTTTTAAATTTAGATCTATGTTGTTAAATAATCAAGCAGACACAAAACAAGCAAGTAAACAAGACCCAAGAATAACAAGAACTGGTAAATTTTTAAGAAAGACAAGTTTAGACGAAATGCCACAGTTTATCAATGTTTTTATAGGGAACATGTCAGTGGTTGGGCCTAGGCCCCACATGACGAAAGAAAATGATAGATACTTTAAATATGTAGAAAAATACATGTTAAGGCATTCAATCAAACCAGGAATTTCTGGGCTAGCACAGGTTAGTGGGTTTCGCGGTGAGGTAAAAAAAGAATCCGACATTGTAAACAGAGTTAAACTTGATATATTTTATATAGAAAATTGGTCAATATTGCTAGATATAAAAATTATAATTAAAACAATAACAAATTCCTTTTTAGGCGAAGATAAAGCATATTAGTTGTCTTTTTCTTTTTTCTAATAATTACAGATATGGTATTTTTACAAAAAAAATCGATGAACATACTAATAATGGGTTCTGGAGGGAGAGAACATGCTTTTGCATTAAAAATAGCTAACAGCAAATTAACCAAGAGACTATATGTTGCTCCTGGGAATTCTGGCACACAACAAATAGCGACCAATGTTCCAATAAACATTAATGATTTTGAAGAAGTAAAAAGAATATCTCTTGAACTTGGAATCAACATGATAATTGTTGGGCCAGAAGACCCTTTAGTTAGCGGAATACACGATTATTTTGCTAAAGACGAGCAAACAAAATCAATAGCCATTATTGGTCCAAAGAAAAACGCTGCACGCCTGGAAGGGAGTAAAGATTTTGCAAAAAGGTTTTTGATACGCCATAATATTCCAACAGCGTCTTATGCAACATTCACAAAAGAAAATTTAAACCAAGGATACGAATTCTTAAGAACCCTCACCCCACCATATGTTTTAAAAGCTGACGGATTAGCTTCAGGAAAAGGAGTTTTAATAATTGATAATATTGATGAGGCAAAGAACCAATTAAGCCAAATGTTAGTTGGAGAAAAGTTTGGAAGAGCAAGCTCTAAAGTAGTAATTGAGGAATTTCTAGATGGAATTGAGTTGAGTTGTTTTGTGTTAACCGATGGAGTAAACTACAAAGTGCTTCCAACGGCCAAAGATTATAAAAGAATCGGAGAAGGAGACACTGGCTTAAACACTGGAGGTATGGGAGCCATATCCCCAGTTCCATTTGCGAACAACGAGCTATTAAATAAAATCGAACAAAATATAATTATTCCTACGATAAAAGGTCTTAAAAAAGATGAAATTGAGTACCAAGGCTTTATTTTTATAGGATTAATTAATGTTAATGACGAACCAAAAGTTATTGAATATAATGTTCGAATGGGAGATCCAGAAACAGAAGTTGTTTTGCCTAGAATTCAAAATGATTTTGTTGAAATATTTCAATCTTTTAAACACAAAACATTAGATAAAATTGAACTAAAAATTGATAATAGATCAACCGCTACAGTTGTTTTGGTTTCAGGAGGGTACCCTAGTAATTATGACAAAGGAATTAAAATAACAGGCATAGACCGTGTTGTTGATTCGACAGTTTATCATGCAGGAGCTATTCAAAAAGAGGATAGTCTATACACAAACGGAGGAAGAGTGTTGGCTATTACTTCATTTGGGGATAACTTTCAGCAGGCTTTAGATAATTCATACAAGAGCGCTTTAAAAATTAATTTTGACAGTATGTACTACAGAAAAGATTTAGGTTTCGATTTATAAAAAAGAATGTGCAGATATAGACCTGTCTTCTTCCTTGTTGTCATCAAACTTTTTTAATTGCAACATCCAGTACGTAAAAGCACAGATAAATACAACGACAGAAATCCAAGTCATGAAATTAGAAATCCACCAATTGTCTAATTCAGTAATTCTCAAAAAATCAAATGGAAAGAAAAGATAATTCACAAATAAGTCCTCAATTCCATAAATTATATCTCTTATTAACATATTGTAGTATTTTTACATTGCAAATATACAAACTCTTTAAATGATAACAATTTTTTTTACAAAATCAAATCCAACGCATTATGTATTTGCATTTATATACTTATTAGGGTTATTTGTAGTTAATTTAAACTACAATATTTTTAATTTTTGGATTGTCTCTTTGGCATTGTTGTTATTATTGCTTGCCGTTTTATTGTCTAAATTTATAATTAGTAAAAACAGCTTAACAAAAAAAAACAATTATGGAATTATAGCAATATGTTTTTTTATGGGGCTATTTATCGAACAAGTTTTAGCTTTTAATGATATATTAATAGCAAATGTGTTTTTACTCCTTGCAATCAGAAAAATTTATAGTATAAGAACTCCAATTAGCATTAATAAAAAGGTTTTTGATGCCTCTTTTTGGATTTTAATTAGCTCAGCATTTTATACCCCAACCCTATATTTCTCTATCCTGTTGTTTATCGCATTAACATTATACTCACATTTAAATTTAAAAAATATAGCAGTTATTATTTCCGCAGTAATATCGGCCACAACCTTTTTATATTTACTAGAAATAATTAGCTCTGGATACCTTAACCCTATAGATTTTACAAGTATTTTATTTTTTGACATTCCATCGCTTGATTATTTTTCTTCTTTTTATGAAACTGTATTTAAATTTAAGTGGTCCATAAAACTAATTATATTCTTTAGCCTTCTAAGCCCTCTCACATTTATATTTATATGGAACAGGGTTATTAAAACCAATGAGAGAAGAAGAACAACTACTCTGGTTCTTTTAACTACAATTTTGTCTACAATTATTTTCATTAATGATTTCAACTCTAGTGCATTTATTTTTCTGTTATTTCCGTTAATTATAATTTTTACAAGCTACGTGGAGCAGTCCAAAATGACAATAGTTACAAATTTAGTTTTATCATTAAGCATAATTGCACCTTATGTTTTAATTCTATTTTAATTAC
>PKDP01000022.1 GCA_002862585.1 Flavobacteriales bacterium
GTCTCCATTACAGTCTGCATTGCTATTTGCATAAGAACAAGAACCATCATCAGTATTAGCATCTGCACTATAATTACATGCATCTACATCAGTACAACCATCAACATATACACAAGCCTCACAACTTTCCCAACAAACTGTTGGAATAACTAAATCATCATTAGCAGTGAATGTTCTATCATTTCCATAAGAACCACTACCACATGCGTCAATAAGTGATCCAGATTCATAACCATTACCAACACCATCATTAAAATTATAACTGTGCTCAATAACTGAATAAATATCTGTGAATGTATATTCCCATACACCGTCAGCATCAGTATCAGACATTGCCATCCAATCACCGCCATCTAATCTAACAGCCATAGTTGAGCCATCCAAACCGCCATAATTAATACCATCCGTATTATCAAAGCCCTCAAGACCCATATCAACGGAAACTGTAACATCTACTAAAGGATAAGTACATGAGCCATCATCATCAGTTGCTTCTGAACTATAATTATCAGCAGCAGAATCTGTACAGCCAAAGACTGCTGTAACACATCCGTCAATTTGATGAGCACCTAAGTTTGTCCAATCATTTTGATCTAAAACAAGCCACTCAGAATCGTCAGCATTTGTTCCAGCAGAAGCTGTCCAATCACCATTACCTTGAGTGATTCCACACTTTCTTACAAGTGTGTGGTCTTTAGTACCGTTATTAACTCCAGCAACTGACCATCCGCTTCCCGGATCGCCATTCCAATCGCCAAGCCAATCAATAACTTCAAAAGCCTCAGGCGTACCATAAATTAATCCAATACCGTCATCACCGTTACTAAGCGTAAGTGATCCGGAACCTGCATAAACAACTGTAACGTCAGCTAAATCGAGTATCGATTGATCTGCTTCACCATCCGCTATTATGTAAAGTTCGCCAGCTAAAAGTGATGTGTTTTCAGGAAAATTCCACCATACTTCATATTCGCCGGATACAGAGGGGGCGTTTGAAACTTTACCTAAAGCATATTCAGATAAATCTACAGTTTCAGAACCTGCGTTATAAATTTCTAAATACTTATTGTTGGAAGAGCCTTCTGCATATTCTGAAAAGAATATTGTATGCTCTTGAGCGTTCAAATTGCCGTACGAAAACGCAGAGAAGATAAAAGTTAATAATAAACAACAATAAGTGTGTAGTTTTTGAGTAATTCTTGGACTCATAATATTAGTTTTTGGTTAGTATAATGTTATTTTCTAAAACTTAGCTGAAGACGCTAACAAGAATATAGAATGCACAACTGACTGACTGCCAGGGCGTTACAAAGTGGTTAGCTTCTTCTCTAGTGATTTAGAGCCAATAAAGATATAATTCTTTTTGATAAATTCAAATATTGTTGCAAAAAAAATAAACGCTAATGAGATTAATAAAAAGTATATTTGTTAATATGAAAAATATATCATTTATACTTCTATTTTTTTGTTTTTCTTGCGCTAATATCATTCCATTAACAGGAGGAGATAAAGATGTAAGCCCCCCTAAGCTCATCTCTCTTAGCCCCGAAAACAAAAGCGTCTTATTTAAAGATAATAGTATTACAATGAGATTTGACGAGGCTATACAGATAAATCAAGCTGAAAAAATGTTTTTTTCCCCTTACATAGATAATGATGTTAACATTCAAGCTAAGGGTGACGAACTATTAATTTCACTAAAAAATGACTTTAAAGAAAATACCACTTATAATATCATTTTAGATAAAATCGTAAAAGATATTACAGAAGGTAATGTTTTAAAAAAATTACAATATACTTTTTCCACCGGAGCTGAAATTGACACATTATATATAGAGGGAACTGTTTTAGATGCTTTAACTAAAAAGCCTATTGAAAAAGTAAGCGTATGTTTATATTATAACGAAAATGTTTCGGATAGTTCGCTTTACAAACAAAAGCCGGACTATTTAGCAATAAGCGACAAGGATGGCTATTTTAGATTTTCTAATCTAGCTGATAACTCCTTCACTTTGCTGGCTTTGGAAGATGTGGATAATAATCTGAAATTTAGCTTACCACAAGAAAAGGTGGGCTTCATTGCTAAACCAATACAAGCAAGTCCTAAAAACATCAAAGTCTTAGTGTTTGATGAAACAGCCTTAGGCGACACCTTAACAAACATGCCTAATGCTGATAATGATAGTTATGGCCGTTTACTTATCGACTCTTTACCCAACAAATCTTTAATTGTTGAGCTTCTTCATAAGGAGTGCGTGATTTATAGATTAACTGAGCCATCATTATCCTTAAGTATAGATTCATTAAGTGCCGGCACTTATTCTTTACGGATAATTTATGATGAAAATGATAATGGCAAATGGGATTCTGGAAATTTAGTGCAAAAACAACAAGCTGAAGAAGTAGAGTATTTCCCTAAAGACATTAACATTAGGGCCGACTGGGATGTTATTGTGGAGTGGTATTCTAGTGAATTGTAAACACATCAGCGTCTTTCAAAAAAGGTAGTTTGCTGCGAACAGATTGTAGATCATCTTTACTTATCACCACTGTTTTAACGTCTTCATTTTCACCCCCTATATATATAATGTGTCCATTAGCATCAATTAAAGCACTTTGTCCATTATAGTTAATGCCGTTAATATCTTCTCCCACTCTATTTACTCCAACTACATAAGATTGATTTTCAATAGCTCTAGCTACTAAAAGCTTATTCCAATGCTCGATTCGCTTTACTGGCCAATTAGCGATGTATATCAATACATCGTAATGATCATTATTTCTGCTATATACTGGGAAACGTAAATCGTAACATATTAAAGGGCAAATATTCCACCCCTTATATTCTAGAGTTAAACGCTTTTCGCCTTTGTTGATATAATCCGATTCATTCATAATATCAAATAAGTGCCTTTTATCGTAATGTTGGAGTGAGCCGTTTGGGAAAGCACAAATGAGTCGATTGTATGTCGAGCTGTTTTCTTCGACAAGAATAGAGCCAATTACTAGTGCTTCTTTTTCTTTAGAGTGTTCACGCATCCATTGAATGCTTTCCCCACTCATACTTTCTGCTTTTGCATTTAGGCAAAAGGCTGTTGTAAAGAGTTCTGGTAAAACAATGACATCTGTCTTGCCAACGGTTTGAAATAATTGATTGAAATGTAAACGATTGGCTTTGGGCTGCTCCCACTCAAGATAACTTTGTACTAATGTTATGTTAAGTTCAGTCATCTACCCATTTAGCAAGTTACTTTTTTGAATTTACAGATGCAGACATATATTCTCTATTCATACGCGCAATATTATCAAGAGATATTTCCTTTGGGCATTCAACCTCACAGGCACCTGTATTTGTGCAGTTGCCAAATCCTTCTAAATCCATTTGGTCCACCATATTTAATACACGTTCTTCTCTTTCTACTTGACCTTGAGGTAATAAGGCTAGCTGAGAAACTTTGGCAGAAACGAATAACATTGCCGATGAGTTTTTACAAGTAGCTACACAAGCTCCGCAGCCTATACAAGTAGCTGCACTAAAGGCATCGTCAGCATCTTCTTTTGGTATTGGAATAGCATTAGCGTCAAGGGTATTTCCAGAAGTGTTTACAGAAACGTATCCTCCTGCCTGAATAACTCTGTCAAATGCAGAACGGTCAACAACTAAGTCTTTAATTACTGGAAAAGCTTTAGCTCTCCATGGTTCAATATATATGGTTTCGCCATCTTTAAACTCACGCATGTGCAATTGGCAGGTGGTTACTGCACGAGCCGGCCCATGAGCTTCGCCATTGATGTACATTGAACAGCTTCCACAGATGCCCTCTCGGCAATCGTGATCAAAAGCAATGGGGTCTCCTCCTTTGACAATGATGCTTCCGTTTGCTACATCTATCATTTCCAAGAACGACATCTCAGGACTGATATCCGTAACTTTGTATTCGACTATTTTGCCCTTTGCGTTAGCATTTTTTTGTCGCCAAACTCTTAACGTTAAATTCATATCGAATTATTTATAACTTCTTTGTTTAACCTCAATATTCTCAAATGCTAGCTCTTCTTTATGAAGAGTAGATTCTGAGGGTTTTTCATTGTATTCCCAAGATGAAACAAATGTGAAATCTTTATCGTTTCTTAATGCTTCACCTTCATCCGTTTGAGACTCTTCTCTAAAGTGACCTCCGCAAGACTCAGCACGCTCTAGAGCATCTTTACACATCAGCTCGCCAAGTTCTAAAAAGTCCGCCACTCGTCCTGCTTTTTCCAACTCTTGGTTAAATTCATCTGAAGAACCTGGAACTTTTACATCCTTCCAAAACTCTTCTCTTAATGCAGCTACCTCATCTATTGCTCTAAGCAAGTCTTCTTTGTTTCTTGACATACCACAGTCATTCCATATAATTTTACCTAA
>PKDP01000105.1 GCA_002862585.1 Flavobacteriales bacterium
AACATTCCAATTAAAATCTTCCAATGTAATGCCATTTTTTTCATATTTATAATTTGTTTAATCTGGACAAAAGTACAAAGTCTGCAATTACTAATGCAGCCATGGATTCGACTATAGGGATTGCTCTAGGTAAAACACATGGGTCATGTCTTCCTTTACCCATCATAGTGACCTCTTTACTGTCTGAATTAATTGTTGTTTGCTTTTGCATAATTGTAGCAACAGGTTTAAATGCGACATTGAAATAAATATCCATTCCATTACTAATACCTCCTTGTATTCCACCAGAGTTATTAGTTTCTGTTGTATTATCTTTATTAAACACATCATTATGCTCGCTACCTTTTAATAATGTACCTTCAAAACCACTACCAAATTCAAATCCTTTTACAGCATTAATTGACAGCATCGCACTTCCCAGCTTAGCGTGTAATTTATTAAAGACAGGTTCGCCAATACCAATTGGTACATTTTTAATTATGCATGTTATAACGCCTCCAATTGTGTCACCATTTTTTTTAATCTCTTTTATTTTTTCAATCATCGATTGTGCAGTAGAATCTTCAGGACACCTAATTGAATTATTTTCAATATTAGAAAAATCTAATTCAGAGTAATGTTTATTGAGTTTAATTTCCCCGACTGATGATGTATAAGCAGTTATGTTTATGTCGCTGATTAATTGTTTAGCAATTGCACCTGCTACAACTCTACAAACAGTTTCACGAGCAGAACTTCTACCACCACCTCTATAATCTCTTAAACCGTATTTTTTTTCGTAAGTAAAGTCAGCATGACTAGGTCTGTAAATATTTTTTATATGGTCATAATCTTTTGATTTTTGATTAGAATTTTTAATAATAAACCCTATTGGCGTACCTGTAGTAATTCCTTCAAAAATCCCAGATAAGAATTCAACTTTATCATCTTCTTTTCTCTGAGTTACTATTTTAGATTGTCCAGGTTTTCTTCTGCTTAGCTCGAAGTTAACTTTTTCATAATCTATTTTCAATCCAGCAGGACAACCATCAATCACACCACCTAAAGCTAATCCATGAGACTCCCCAAATGAGGTTAATTTAAAAATGTTTCCAAATGTATTAGCTGACATAATTTTTGTGATAGAAAGTAAAAATAGATTATTAAGATTAAAACAAAAAATTATGTATTATATTTTAAATTATATTAATTTTGAATTGCTAATACCAATATTGATAATTTGAAAGACTACAGAATTCTAATTAGTGATTTAAAAAAAATTTCAGGAGATAAATTTTTAATTATTTCTAAATGGAAAAAAGAACCATATTGTAAAGGATGGAGGTATGGCAATGGAGATGCTTTGGCGGTTATTAAACCTGGAACATTATTAGAGTTTTGGAAAATATTAAATGTTTGTGTAAAATCTGATGTAATTATCATTATGCAGGCAGCCAATACAGGACTAACTGGTGGCTCTACTCCTTATGGTAATAATTATGATCGTCCAATAATTATTATTAATACTATGCGTATCAATGATATCCATATAATTGATAATGGTAAACAGATTATTGGATTAGCTGGAAGTACATTATATGATTTAGAAAATAAATTAAAACCATTGAATAGAGAACCTCACTCTGTTATTGGTTCAACTTCAATAGGAGCTTCGATAGTTGGTGGAATCTGTAATAATTCTGGCGGTTCATTAGTTAAAAGAGGGCCTGCTTACACGGAGTTATCCTTGTATGCTAAAGTTAATAAAATTGGGAATTTAGAATTGATTAATGATTTAGGAGTTAATTTAGGTTCAAGTGAAGAAGAGATCTTAAATAATTTAGAAAATAGAAACTATAATGAATCAGATATTATTCACTCCGATAAATTAGCTTCTGATAATAAATACTCTGAAATTATTCGACAAGTTGATTCAAATACACCTTCAAGATTTAATTCTGACACTAGACTATTATACGGAGCTTCTGGAAGTGCAGGTAAAGTTGCGGTATTTGCTGTTAGATTAGACACTTATCCTAAGCCGACAAGAAATAAAGTCTTTTACGTAGGTTCAAATGACCCTGATATATTTTGGGAAATAAGAAGAAATATACTTTCGAAATTTAAAACTCTTCCAACCGCAGGTGACTACTTACATAGAGATTGTTACGATGCAGCCAAAAAATTCAGCAAAGATACTTTTATTGTAATAGATAAATTAGGTACAAATTTCCTTCCAACTCTTTTTGAATTAAAAAGAAAAGTAGATTTATTATCAACAAAAATAAAATTCTTACCAAATAAATTATCCGATAAATTAATGCAGTTTTTAAGTAATATTTATCCTAATCATTTACCTAAAAGAATGGAAGACTTTAGAAATAAATATGAGCATCATTGGGTAATTGAAATGTCAGATGATGGAATTGAAGAAGCTAAAGAATATTTTAGTGACTTTTTTAAATTAAAAGAAGGTGATTATTTTGAGTGTACTAAAAAGGAAGCAAGAAAAGCTATATTACATCGATTTGTTGCTGCAAGTGCAATAGGAAGGTATCAAGCACTAAATGAAAATACCACTGGTGGAATGCTATCAATGGATATAGCTTTTCCTAGAAATGAAAAGGATTGGTTTGAAAAATTACCAGATGAAATAGATAGTTTACTTGACAAAAAGTTTTATTATGGGCATTTATTTTGTCATGTAATGCATCTTAATTATATAGTCAAAAAAGATGTTGACCCTATTTCCTTAAAGAAAAAACTACTTATGACTTATGAGGCTAGGGGTGCTGAATATCCAGCTGAGCATAACGTTGGTCATGAATATGATGCCAAATCTTCTCTTAAAACATTTTATAAGGAACTAGATCCAAATAATATTTTCAATCCTGGTAAAATTGTTAATGCTGCTCCAATGAATACTTCTTTACGATATGAACCGCAGTGTTCTTTTACACGATCGTGATCAAACCGAACGCAACAGAATTATGCAGTTGATGCTAGCAGAAAAAAGCAAGGGAGCAGCAACGCGCAAGCCATTTAAAAAAATGAATCCACATTACCACTGTGATACAGTTGGTGAACATTAATTGATAGAAGAATGAAACGTATATATATTTTACTCATTGGTTTTTTAGTTGTCTCCAGTGGATTTGGTCAATCACCTAGTCCACAAAAACAACAACACAAGCGTATTCTTTTTCAAAATGGAAGCGCCCATGTTGGCAATGGAGATTATGTCCACAATTCAGTGATTGGGGTTGAAGAAGGCAAAATTCTTTTTGTTAAAAATGCCTTGACGTATCAACTCACCGAAGGCGATTGGGATACGATTATCTCTATAAAGGGGAAACATGTTTATCCAGGCTTTATTGCAGCGAATTTAACCATAGGTTTAACCGAAATTGATGCCGTACGTGCTACTCGCGATTTCAGAGAAACAGGCAGCATTAATCCAAATGTGCGATCGCTCATTGCTTTTAACACGGATTCGAAAGTAATGTATACTGTGCGTACAAACGGAGTTTTGGTGACGCAATCTACCCCTCGAGGTGGATTAGTATCAGGAACTTCATCTGTAATGGCACTTGACGGCTGGAACTGGGAAGATGCAGTTTACAAAGCAGATGATGGTGTACATATTAATTGGCCAATCAAATACCGTAAATCAGGTTGGTGGGCAGAACCGGGACCAAACTCTGCAAATGATAAATACAATAAAACTCGAGATGCCATTTATGCTTTTTTTCAGGAAGCTATGGCTTATTCAGAAGTTAAAAATCCGACAGAAACGTTCTTGAAGTTAGAAGCTATGCGTGGAATTTTAAAGGGAGATCAGCGCCTTTATATTCACACAGAGTATGCACCTGAAATCAATGACGTGATTAACTTTTCGCGGCGTTTTGATTTAAAACACCCTGTTATTATTGGAGGATATGATGCCCATTTAGTAGCAGCGCGCTTAATTGAAAATAATTTTTCCGTCATGTTAGGACGTCCGCATTCATTGCCAAATTTTGAAGAAGATTATACATACGTTAATTATCAAGCTGCGGCAAAATTGCAAAAAGCAGGCGTTCCTTTCTGCCTCCAATCGGCGGGAGACATGGAAGTTATGAACGCTCGTAACTTACCGTTTTTAGCAGGCACGGCTTGGGCATACGGTTTGACAGAAGAGGAAGCGGTTGCATCCATTTCATTAAACGTAGCAAAAATAATGGGCGTGGATGATCGGATCGGTTCACTAGAAGGTGGAAAAGATGCTACCCTATTTATTTCAGACGGAAATGCATTAGATATGATGACCAATAATGTCACGCTTGCAATGGTAAAGGG
>PKDP01000048.1 GCA_002862585.1 Flavobacteriales bacterium
CCACTTTGTTTAAGAAATGGAAATATGGTTTGACCGGTTTTCCTATTGTTGATGCAGGAATGCGACAATTGTTTGATTCAGGGTATATGCACAATAGAGTACGTATGATAGCGGCTTCATTTTTGGTAAAGAATTTAGGGATAGACTGGCGGTTAGGAGAAGCTTATTTTGCCTCAAAACTCATGGACTTTGATTTAGCTTCAAATAATGGCAATTGGCAGTGGGTGGCAGGTACAGGATGTGATGCGTCACCTTATTTTCGTGTGTTTAATCCAGATACACAGTTGCAGAAGTTCGATCCAAACCTTAAGTATTGCAAAAAATGGATAGAGGAGTTAAGAGATGACGGATATTATCCAGTTAAAAAAATCGCAGATGTGAAGTCTTCTAGACTTGAATCCATAGCACGATACAAGGCATGTCAGTAAGTTCTAAAAAAGTAAGTGTCATTGGAGCAGGAGTAGGCGGAATGGCGATTGCTATTCGCCTATCGGTAAAAGGCTATAAGGTTTCTGTTTTTGAATCAAACTCACATGTAGGCGGAAAATTATCGCAAATAGAATCGGGTGATTTTCGTTTTGATGCTGGCCCTTCATTGTTTACCATGCCTGAGCTTGTCGACGAACTTTTTCAACTTGCCAATAAAGATCCTAGAGAATTTTTTAATTATCAAAAGCTTGATGAAAGTTGCCGTTATTTTTACGAAGACGGCACTCATATAATTGGATACACAGATCCTCAAAAGTTTGCTGAAGAATCTGCTAATAAAACAGGAGTTGACGCATCTGCTGTACTAAAGCATTTGAAAAAAAGTCAGTTTATTTACGACTCAACAGCTTTTTTGTTTTTGCAAAAGTCTCTGCACAGCATCAAAACTTACCTATCATTAAAGGTGCTCAAATCCTTTTTAAAGTTGCCATTTTTAGGTGTTTTTGGAAGTATGCATTTAGCCAATCATAATGCACTCTCAAACGATAAAATGGTTCAGCTATTTGATCGATATGCTACCTATAACGGTTCTAACCCATACATAGCACCAGCCATACTTAATATTATTCCCCATTTGGAGTTCAATAAAGGTGCTTTTTTTCCAAATAAAGGAATGTATTCTATATCCTTAGCCCTACACGATTTAGCCGTTAGTTTAGGAGTTCAGTTTAATCTAAATTCTAAGGTTGATGAAATTTTGCTTGAGCGTAAAAAGGTAAAAGGAGTTGTAGTTAATAAAGAAGCCATTTTATCCGATTATGTAATTAGCAATTTGGATATTTTTTTTACCTATAAAAATCTATTGAAAAATCAGTTTGCCTCTAAAATGATTGCTAAACAAGAAAGGTCTACTTCAGCACTCATATTTTATTGGGGCGTAAACAACACTTTTCCGACTTTAGACTTGCACAATATATTTTTCTCAGCCGATTACAAAAAAGAATTTGAAGTGCTGAATGCGGCTAAAGCCATTTATCATGACCCTACTGTTTATGTCAATATTACTTCAAAGAAAAATAGTTTAGATGCTCCTGAAAATTGCGAAAATTGGTTTGTAATGATTAATGTGCCGTCCAATGAAAATCAAAATTGGGATGAATTAATTATTAAAGCCAAAGCATCAATTATCAAAAAGCTAAACTGTCAGTTAACTACAGATTTAGAGCCTTTGATTTTAAGTGAGGAAATATTAGACCCTAGAAAAATAGAATCAAAAACAGGCTCTTATAAAGGCTCTTTATATGGCACAGCCTCTAACAAAAAAATGGCTGCATTTTTTCGCCACCCCAATTTTTCTAACGATATTAGAGGATTGTATTTCTGTGGAGGTAGTGTTCATCCTGGAGGCGGAATTCCTTTAGCACTTTCATCCGCAAAAATAGTAGATGACTTTTTTAGCACTTAACCAAATGAATTATTCTAAAGTCAATATTAGTATAGTTATACTTTTCATCTTCCATGTAGTCGGTGTCGTAGGTCTATCTTCTGATTATCAAGATTTATTTTTACGCTTTACTCCTTTGAACCTTTTACTTTCACTTGGCTTATTTATTTGGGCAAATAATGATTTTTCCATCCAGTTTTATAAAGTTGTTACTATTCTCTTCGCCTTGGGGTTTTTAGTTGAAGTAATAGGTGTAAGTACTGGAGTACTATTTGGAGAGTATACATATGGGTCAACTCTTGGCTTTAAGCTTTTTGAAACACCTCTAATGATTGGCGTTAACTGGATACTATTATCTCTAGCTTCTTTTGGAATAAGTAGTTTCTTTCTTAAAAAACAACTTCTAATTATTTTACTTTCTTCTTTATTGATGGTGTTGATGGATGTTTTGATTGAGCCAATAGCCATTTCATTAGATTTTTGGACTTGGGCTTTGGGCGATATACCATTACAAAATTATGTCATGTGGTTTTTTGTTTCATTAATAATGAATGCACTCATGAGTTTCAATAGACTTAAAATCGATTACAGAATATCTTTAGGATTATTATTGTCCCAAATTTTATTTTTCACCTTATTATCATTGAGCTTATAAAATGGACTTTCTAGAGCATAAATTTTTCTATTTTATTTTACTTGCCATTACTATTTCGTACCCTCTAGCTCAAAGTTTTGAGAGGCGACTACAATTTCATACAAAGTGGCGTAAAATTATACTATACTCATTGGTAATGATGCTTCTTTTTATCCCTTGGGATATTTGGTTTACACAAGAAAACGTTTGGGCATTCAGCAAGGAGTATACAGTAGGCTTCAAGATATTTTCATTGCCTATTGAAGAATGGTTATTTTTTCTAGTGGTGCCTTTTTCATGTGTTTTTATATATGAAGTCTTAAACTATTTTTTTAGAAAAGATTTAGACTCAAAACCCTATCAGATAATCTCTTTTGCCTTAGCTAGTTTTCTGTTAGTGTTAAGCGTAATCTATTCAGATAGGTTATACACTTTGGTATGCTTTACTTTAACCTCACTTGCTTTATTTATACTTGGCATTCACAAGCCTAAATGGATAGGATTATTCTTTAGAGGCTTTATTGTGTCTTTTATCCCCTTTATTCTAATCAATGGCTTTTTGACTGGAAGCTTTACCGAATTTCCAGTCGTAATTTATAACCCTTCTGAAATAATAGGGATACGCCTGTTAAATATCCCAATCGAAGACAGTATGTATTGTTTGTTAATGCTTTTGATTGTTATTGCATTCTACAACAAGTCGTAGTTTTTGGATAGAAAGGGTCATTTTCACTTTTTTTCTTTTTTTAAAGCTTAGTTAGTGTTAATTTTACACTTTTTATCTTATATTTGTCAAAAATACAACGATTATCAAACGATTAGCTATAATAACATCTGGTGGAGATTCACCTGGAATGAACGCTGCGATACGTAGTGTTGTTCGTTCATCTATCTATTATAATGTTGAGTGTTTTGGTTTTTTCAGAGGCTTTCAGGGGATAATTGAAAACGAATATAAAAAACTTGAGATGCGTTCAGTTAGCAAGATTTTAGGTCTTGGTGGCACAAAGTTGAAAACTGCACGCTCAATGGATTTTCACAACTCAAAGATTCGAGAGAAGGCCTATCAAAATTTAAAAGATTTAGAGATTGACGCTTTGGTAGTCATTGGAGGAAATGGCTCACTTACTGGAGCTAATGTATTTTCTCAGCAATTCGACTTTCCATGTGTAGGTATTCCTGCATCTATTGATAATGATATTTACGGTACAGACAACTCCATAGGATTTCACACTGCTCTTCAAACTATTGTTGAGACAATTGATAAAATAAGAGATACCGCTCGTTCTCACAACCGATTGTTTTTCGTGGAAGTAATGGGTCGTGACAATGGTAATTTGGCTCTTCATTCAAGTTTAGCGACTGGAGCATGCCACGTTATTATTCCGGAGAAAGAATTCCAAATATCAGACCTAGCAGATAGGCTTAAAGAAGGTAAGGAATTAAAAAAGACATCCAGTATTGTCATCGTTCAGCCCACTCCCTGTCGTATAAAAGGGTGCTGTTGGGTCGATCGTCAGGGTCTTCCCGGA
Source organism: Flavobacteriales bacterium (assembly GCA_002862585.1). Taxonomy (GTDB): domain Bacteria; phylum Bacteroidota; class Bacteroidia; order Flavobacteriales; family UBA7312. The sequence continues at coordinate 4,040 of PKDP01000048.1, forward strand.
GATCGCAACAGCGTTTGTATGATATTACTGCGTGTGCAATGTAAGCTGGTCCCAGGCTGGCCTATTTAGGTGAATGTTGGCCCAGATAATACAGCAAGTGTGCAAGTATGCGACTGCTTCGCACACCAGACTTTCAAAAGTGGTTGTAGCCCTGGCGCACGAATCGTAGATG
>PKDP01000091.1 GCA_002862585.1 Flavobacteriales bacterium
AGGGCTTGGAATAACCTTGTACGGATTTGCCTATTTCATTATTCATGAGGTATTTATCCATCAGAGAATTAAAGTGTTTCGGAACACTAAATCAAACTATCTAAAAGCTATTAGACGAGCTCACAAAATTCATCACAAAAATTTAAAGAAAGAAGATGGAACGTGTTTTGGAATGCTTATTGTCCCCTTAAAGCATCAAAAAATTGGCTAGTTTTTCGTTAGAAAAAGCTCCTTTAACAACACCAAAACCATGCATACTATAGACAGGTGCATGAGTACCCCTGATATCATTATTACGTATTTCACCCAAGTTATACCATGCCACATCATCCATAAGCCGCCAAAGGTGACTATTAAAGAAAGTGTAGGCTCAATCATTAAAATAGTTTTGAAAAAGGGATGAAAAACTACTTATTAATATGTATTATACTTCTGAGCTGTACCCCACAGGAGTTTTTGGTATCCTCATCTTACCAACATTGGGTTGGCGGAAGAAAAGAAACAGGCTCAGGCACTAATTATATATTCACATTAGTTGCTCCAGATCGCTATACCAATTTTAAAATAAATGGGATTTACGCCCACAATACGATTTTAAGATTCAACGTAAACCCTCCAGAATTTGAAAAGGGTGACACTCTGAAAATCAATGCTTATAAAAGCAAAGAAAAGCAACAAACGAACTCTATCAAAGCTATTATTAATTACAAACTATTTAATAAAGATTATTCCCTTCCAATTCAAAAAATGACTGAATTGGACAAATTATACTACCCCTAATTACAGTCAGTATATTGCCTAAATAGTTTTAGCTATTTGCCAATAAAGAAATTATCTTTGTAGCACTATGCAAGGAAAGAAAACGGTTTTAATGATTTTGGACGGATGGGGACATGGTGACCGAACTAAATCTGATGCTATTTACCATGCCAATACTCCATTTATAGACTCTTTATACCACTCACATCCGAATACGGAATTGCAAACGGATGGTTTAGCTGTTGGTTTGCCTGAAGGACAAATGGGTAATTCTGAAGTTGGACATCTAAACATAGGAGCAGGTAGAATTGTTTACCAAGATTTAGCCAAAATTAATAAGGCATGTGCTGAAAAGACTTTAGAAGATATGCCAAAACTTCAAGCCTCTTTTCAATATGTAATAGACAATAATAAACCTTTACACTTGATGGGCTTAGTATCGGATGGTGGAATACATTCCCACTCATCTCACCTATTTGAGTTATGTAGACTAGCCCAAAAAGCAGGTGTTAAAGAAGTCTATGTTCACGCTTTTACAGACGGAAGAGATACCGACCCTAAAAGCGGAAAACAATTTTTAGAAGAATTAGAAAGCAACCTTCACGGTGCAAGAATAGCCTCAATATGTGGTCGCTACTACGCCATGGACAGAGACAACAGATGGGAACGCGTAAAGCTAGCCTACGACCTACTAGTCAAGGGCGATGGGCAAAACTTCAATTCTGTAAGCGAGAGTATACAAGCATCTTATGATAATGGAGTAACTGACGAATTTATTAAACCCATTGCCCTAACGGAAAATGACAAATCTATTGCCAATATAAAAGAGGGTGATGCTGTAATCTGTTTCAATTTCCGCACCGATAGATGTAGAGAAATCACTAATGCTCTCACCCAAAAACAGATGCCTGAATATAGCATGCAAACTCTTAAGTTGCACTATACCACAATGACGATGTACGATAAAAACTTTAAGGACGTCAACATCATTTTTGAAAAAGATAACCTCGACAAGACATTGGGGCAAGTGGTATCTGAAAACGGACTCACACAAATACGAATTGCTGAAACCGAGAAATACCCTCACGTTACCTTTTTCTTTTCAGGGGGGAGAGAAGCAGAGTTTGAAGGCGAAAAGCGACTAATGGCAAGTTCTCCAAAAGTCGCTACATACGACCTTCAACCAGAGATGAGTGCCCATGAGGTGGTCGCTAAGATAGTCCCAGAGCTTGAACAAGCAACATCAGATTTTGTATGTCTAAACTTTGCCAATCCTGATATGGTAGGACATACTGGTGATTACGATGCTATTGTAAGAGCGGTAGAAACCGTAGACCAATGCACTAAAAAAGTTGTAGAAGCAGGCTTAAAAAGCGATTACGCCTTTATCATTATTGCCGACCACGGTAACGCCGACTTTGCAGTCAACTTGGATGGAAGTCGGAATACAGCACACACCACAAATCCAGTACCTTGCTTTCTACTCAACACCGAACATACAATTATAAAAAAAGGGAAATTAGGCGACATTGCCCCAACAATATTAACCCTCATGGGAATCGCCATTCCCCAAGAAATGACCGGAGAAACATTAATATAATTATGCAACACATCAACAACTACATTTCAGAACACAAAGACCGATTTATTAATGAGCTAATGAACTTATTACGCATACCGTCCATCAGTGCCGACCCCGCTTATGCCGATGATGTACACGCCTGTGCCAAAGTAGTTGAAAGCCACCTCCTAAAAGCGGGAGCTAATAATGTGGAAATCTGTCCAACACCAGGATACCCAATCGTATATGGCGAAAAGATTATTGACCCTAGTCTACCCACTGTTTTAGTGTATGGACACTATGACGTACAACCGGCAGACCCTCTTGAATTGTGGGAAAGCGGTCCTTTTGAGCCAGTGATTAAAAAAACAGACATTCACCCTGATGGAGCTATTTTCGCCAGAGGAGCTTGTGACGATAAAGGTCAAATGTATATGCACGTCAAAGCCTTTGAACTGATGATGGAAACTAATTCATTAGCCTGTAACGTAAAGTTCATGATTGAGGGCGAGGAAGAAGTAGGCTCAGACAATTTGGGCGACTTCGTAAAAGCAAATAAAAAACGTTTGAAGTGCGATGCCATTCTAATTTCCGATACTGGCATCATTGCCAACGACACCCCTTCTATAACAACTGGATTAAAGGGTTTAAGTTATGTGGAAGTAGAAGTTACAGGTCCAAATAGAGACTTACACTCTGGCTTGTATGGTGGTGCTGTAGCTAATCCTATTAATATTTTGTGTGAAATGATTGCCTCATTAAAGGAAGAAAACAACCACATTTCCATTCCTGGATTTTACGATAATGTAGTAGAATTATCTACACAAGAACGAGAAGATATGGCACGTGCTCCATTCTCATTAGACGAATACAAAAAGGCCCTAGACCTCAGCGATATTCACGGAGAAGAAGGCTTTACGACTATGGAACGAACAGGTATTCGCCCAACCTTAGACGTTAATGGAATATGGGGAGGCTATACTGGTGAAGGTGCCAAAACAGTAATTGCATCCAAAGCCTTTGCGAAAATATCCATGCGTTTAGTCCCTAATCAGACCGACGAAGAAATCACCAAATTATTTGAAAACTATTTTAAGAGTATTGCACCAAAAAGCGTTACAGTAGAAGTTCGTCCACACCACGGAGGTGAGCCATACGTTGCCCCAACAGATAGCCCTGCTTACTTGGCAGCAAGTGCTGCAATGGAATCTACTTATGGTAAAAAACCTGTACCTGTAAGAAGCGGAGGAAGTATCCCTATCGTAGCTTTATTTGAACAAGAACTTGGTGTAAAGTCTATCCTTATGGGATTTGGTTTAGATAGTGACGCCATACATTCGCCAAACGAACATTACGGTATTTTCAATTATCTAAAAGGCATAGAAACCATTCCACATTTTTACACAAATTTCAAAGCGGAATTTAAGGGATGAAAATCCTTGCAAATGCAATTGTTACCTTAGCATTAATAATTAGTTGTAATGGACAAAACCCACTGATGAAGAATCATCCACATACCAACGCTCTTGTTAACGAAACAAGTCCGTATTTGTTGCAACACGCTCATAATCCAGTTAACTGGTATCCGTGGAATGAGGAAACATTAGCTAAAGCAAAATTAGAAGGAAAGTTACTTATTATAAGCATTGGCTATTCGGCTTGCCATTGGTGTCATGTGATGGAAGGCGAAAGTTTTGAAGATGAAGAAGTGGCACAAATTATGAACGACCGCTTCATAAATGTAAAGGTAGATAGAGAAGAACGACCTGACATTGACCAAGTGTATATGAATGCCGTTCAGCTTATGCAACAGCGTGGAGGTTGGCCACTCAACTGTATTGCCTTGCCAG
>PKDP01000169.1 GCA_002862585.1 Flavobacteriales bacterium
AGGTTTCGGTTAAGCGTTTTGATAAAGAATTTTATGATGTTAAAGGGAATTCATTTCAAAATTTAGCAAATAAATTTCCTTTTTTTGTAAATAGAAACGTCAAGAATATTGATAGTGTTTGGTTTTTAAAGCGAAATGATACAATAGAGATTGAAGTGTTGGAAGAAACTTTAAAAGTTTTTCCTGATTTAGTAAAAGAGGAAGAAGATTTATCACTCCTTTTTAAACATATAAAACACTATTTGCCTGAGTTTAAAAAACCAGAAGCAATAGCTTTAACTACAAAAGTTAAGTACAGAAGTAGTGTTCTTTTACAAAACAATATCTTGTTAATTGGTTTAGATTGTTATTTAGGTGCCGATCATAAGTTTTATGAAGGTATATCAAAATTTATCTCTAAGAATTTTAATCGTGATCAAATTGTTTCAGACGTTGCAGGTGTATATGCTAATAAATATATTCCAATTGGAAGACCAAGAATTTTCAGAGATATAATGATTGCTTACGGAAAACAACTGTATTTGAAGGATTTATTTATGCCTTTTAAGTCAGAAGCTTCAAGAATTGGTTATACAGAAGAGGAGTTATTATGGGCAAAAGATAATGAATCTCAAATATGGAGTTATTTTTTAGAAAAAGAATTGTTTGATAGTACAGATACATCTTTGTCAAAACGATTTATTAACCCTGCGCCATTTTCTAAGTTTTATTTGGAATTAGACAGTGAATCACCAGGAATGTTAGGGAGGTATTTGGGTTGGCAAATTGTTAGGTCATATATGGAAAAGAATGATGTATCTTTGTCGGACTTGGCTAATATTAGTGGAGAAGAGTTATTTAGTAAATCAAAATATAAACCAGCAAAATAATGGCAAAATTAACATCAGAAATAAAACTATCTATAGAGCTTGACGAAAATAGAGTACCAGAAAAACTGAGTTTTACAGCTCCTGATGGTGGGGTTGAAAATCAAGATTCAAAAGCAATGATGCTTTCAGTGTGGGATGCAGACAAGCAAGAGTCTTTACGAATTGATTTATGGACTAAAGATATGCCTGTAGATCAAATGAAATTATTTTATCATCAAACATTAGTGAGTATGTCAGACTCTTATTTAAGAGCTACTCAAGATGAAAAAATGGCTTTAACAATGAAAGACTTTTGCGATTATTTTGCTGAAAAGTTAAATTTAAAACAAAACTAAACTACCATTCATTTAATTTATTTGAATCCAATTTTATAAAAATAAATAGCAATATTGTAAATGCCCACAAACTAGATCCTCCATAGCTAAAAAAAGGAAGAGGTATCCCAATTGTTGGAACTAAGCCCATCACCATACCAATATTTACCAAAAAATGAAAAAACAGTATTGACGCTACTGAATATCCATAAACTCTACTAAACTGATTTTTTTGAAGCTCAGACAAATGTAGTATCCTTAGTAATAGTAAAATAAATAATAGTACAATAAAACTACTACCAATAAACCCCCATTCTTCACCTACAGTGCTAAAAATATAATCTGTCTGCTGCTCAGGAACAAATTTACCAATGGTTCTAGTTCCTTCTAAGTATCCTTTTCCCAGCCAGCCTCCAGAACTAATTGCCTTTTCAGATTCGTTTAGATTATACAAAATGGTTCTTTTCATTTTTTCTATCTCCTCTGGATTACTTTCAAGCCTCAGCCATAGGCTAATTCTATTCTTCTGATGTTGCTTAATTACATTGTTATAAAAATAATTTATGCTAACCGACAATGTAACTGCAAAGAATAATACACCCAGGTGCTTAAGTAATGAATTTCTTTTCTTCTTAGTTCTAATATAGTTTAAGGCTAATATTCCGAACGAAATTAAAAATGTAGTTAATAATGAAAACTTAATTGTGGAAACAAGCAGTAAAAATAATAAGCTTATAGTGTATAAATATATCTTGGGGATACCTTCTCTAAACAATACAAAGAAAAAAGCTAAGTAAACTAGCGTACTTCCTGTATCATTTTGTAATATTATTAAAATAGCTGGTAGTAATATAATTACAAGCAATTTAATTTGATGGTTAATTAGTTTAATATTTGTTTGTAAATCACTAATGAATTTAGCAACTGCTAATGAGGTTGCTACTTTTGCAAACTCACTTGGTTGTATTGTAAAAGATCCTAACCCATACCATGACGTAGATCCATTGACTGTCTTGCCAAAAATAAAAAGACCTATTAAAGATAGAATTGATAAGAAATAGAATATGCTTGCAAATCTTTCATAAAACTTTGCTTCTATGCTTAAAGTAATAATAATTAGAATTGAGGAAAGTAAAATAAATATTATTTGTTTGCCATAAAGTTCATTTATATTAAAAATACTTTCCATACTTCCAGATAAACTAGAAGAAAAAATATTTCCCCAGCCAAAGCCAACAAGAAGTACATATAATCCTATTAAAACTTTATCTACTTTAAATACATTTTTCCTCTCACCAATCATTATTGATTTATTTTAAAAGGCTTGTCTAAATATGGCTTTTCATACTCTTCAGCTAAATTTGTGTTTATTACTAATTGTTCCATTTTTTTTAATGTAACGTCTCCTTTAACATATTTTTCGATCATTAATGAAGCAATTCTGCCTGCCCATCTAGATCCATAATAACCATTTTCTACCAATACAGATATTGCTATAGTTGGATTGTCTTTGGGTGCAAAAGCAATGAAAATAGAATGGTCTGTTAATTGAGTTTTTTCTCCATTTATTTTTGTAAAATTCTCAGCTGTACCTGTTTTTCCACAGATTTCAATTCCAGGGACATGTAAAAATTTTGCTGTACCAGATTTATATACTTTACTTAACCCTTTTATTATCGGTTCAAAATGGGTACTATCAATTAACGTGTACTTTTTAATTTTAAATTTTGAATCTATTTCAGAACCTTCAATTTTTTTGATAATATGCGGGGTGTAATAAAAGCCTTTGTTCGCAATTGCGGCGGTCATGTTTGCTAACTGAATAGGAGTTACTAAAACTTCACCTTGCCCTATAGAATTTGATAAAGTTGTTGTTGCACCCCATTTAAAATCTGGATACCAATTGTTGTAAAATTCAAAATCTGGAATAACACCTTTTTTCCCAACTGAAAGATCGTTATTTAAATATTCACCAAGACCAAAACTTCTCATTTGATCACTCCAATTGTTAAAGGATTCTTCAGTAGTTGATTTAGTGTCAATTGTTTTTCTATATGCATTAGCAAAATAGGAGTTGCAAGACAATGATATTGCATTTGTTAAATTTCTATGACCTCCACCACAATGGCATTGCATTGTTCGTTTTTCTTTTCCATACAAATAGAAGTTATTACAATAGATTGATGTTTTCTCTGTAATCACTTTTTCTTGCAAAGCTGAAAGCCCTACTAAAATTTTAAAAGGAGACCCAGGGGCATGCATATTTAGAAGACTTTTATCAACTAAAGGCTTATAGATACTATCATTATACAAGTCCATGTAATTTTTAGATCTATTTCTACCAATTAACAAGTTAGGGTTATAAGATGGAGCAGAAACCAAGCTAAGTATTTCACCATTACTTGGGTCAATAGCGACTATACCACCTTTTTTTCCACGCATTAATTGTTCGCCATATTTTTGCAATTCAGAATCTATTGTTATTGTAAGGTCTTTTCCTGCTATTGGGATAATATCTAGTTCACCGTTTTTAAAACTACCAACATCTCTATTAAATCTATCTTTTTGAATAAATTTAATTCCTTTGATTCCTCTAAGTTCATTTTCATACGATATTTCAACTCCTTGCTTACCAATTAAATCACCCATTAAATAGTAATCATCCTTTTCTATAATTGAATTATTTACCTCAGCTATATATCCAAGAACATTTGCACCAATATTTGTATTATAATCTCTTAAATTTCTTTTTTGAATATAAAAGCCTTCAAATTTTCTAATTTTTTCCGCCAAAAACCCATAATCCTCTTTCGATAAATGAGCTAAAAATACTTGAGGTATTCTAGGAGAATAGGTTTTGGTTCTATTGTATTTTTTAATTAAAAAATCTTTATCTATTTTAAGTAGATTACAAAA